>DMTG01000031.1 GCA_003477345.1 Succinivibrionaceae bacterium
TTGTTCCTTTGGTGAGAGATAACTATATTGCACCTACAAAAGATACCTAATATTTTTTGGAGTTTGATCGGAGATTTATAGGTGCACCCGGTTTATTTATCCGATAATAGTATGTATTTCTGAAAGAAAAATCCTGCACTATGGCAGGATTGTCTGAAATAATTTCTGCTGTCTGCTTAGGAAATGTATTTGGGCATGATATTTTCGATAATATCTAAATCAGATACATTGTCCTGAGAATTTTCTTTTTTGCCAGACTGTTTGTCTATAGATCCTAGAATTGCCCAGTATGCTCCGTATTTCGGCAGGATGTGAGTGCGGAGAATGTCAATGGCCTGTTTGAGCTTGTCATCACAAAGAGACTTGTAAATCTGCATATGCTGCTCATGAGAGCGGTTGACATGATCGCAGTTGCTTCCCAAATGATTGCGAACAGTATCCATAAATGGGACTATGAGTTCATAGCTTCTTACAAAATACGGATTGTTGCAGCGGTTTACCAGCAGTCTGTGAAACATGGCGTCTGTTTCAAGGTATCCGAAAATATTATTCTGACTTATGACAATGGACATCTTGTCCATGATGGTGCCAAGTTCCTGAATAAGTGAATTCTTATTGATATTGTAGGAAAGTGCAAGTGCGTTGCATTCGATGAAATATCTGAAGGTCAGAAGCTTATCGAGCTTTTCATAATCGAGTGAAAAAACAAAGGTTCCTTTTTTAGGTATTCTTTCTACGAGTTTTTCAGCTTCAAGCCTTTTCAGGGCGTCTCTGACAGGAGCTCTGTTTGCATTGAGCTTTTCTTCTATTACTATCTCTGACAGTTTTGAACCCATAGGAAAGATTCCATTTATTATGGATTCCTTGATACGCTGGTAGACTATGTCTTTTAGTAATAAATCTGTCATGGTGCCTCTTAGCTGATATTCTTATAATTATAAATCTATTGAGTAAAATTAGTCATAACTAAGTTTAAGTTTTGCTACACCATAATAAATAATCTGTATAACAAGTCTCTACTTTTATAAAGTAGAGACTAGTACATATTATAAGAAGTTAGATGCCAAATTTCTTCTTATAGGCCTCAGTGCCATCGATAATCTGCTGGGCTACAACGTCGCAGGCCCAGTTGTTTTCGAGGAAATTGGTCCATTTGTTGGTACGGGAGTAGTGGTTCTTAAGAATGCCTTTCTTCTCCAGAATAAATTTGGCAATATCTGGATAGCCATACTTCTCTGACAGGGCTGCCATCGACATGAATCTTGCAAGCTCATCAAGTTCAGCAGAGCGCTTGTCGCCCTGAGAGAGCAGGAAGGCATAAAGCTCCGGGTGAACATTGTTCATAACACCGCAGAAACCTCTGGCACCTGCCAGCATTGCAGGGTAGGCAATTGCTGCGTTGGCGTTGACGATGGCAAGAGGAGTGCCCTTTACCAGCTGAACTCTGCGCTTTACGGTTTCAAGATCGCAGCTTACGTCTTTGATGACTACGAATCTGCCGGTGTTGGCCATATAGGTTATTTCTTCATCTGTAAGCAGTCTGCGGTATGGAGCAGGGCACTCGTAAACTCCCAGAGGAATGTCTTTAGGCAGAGTGTCAAGGAGAATATCAAGATTCTTCTTGAAAACCTCGGTTCCTTCTTTCTTTGGATCAAGATGGTTAGAAACCAGTACCAGTGCATCAGGCTTGGTTTCAGCAACTGCCAGCAGCTCTTTCTTCTGCTCTTCAATATCATCACTGATGTGGCCTGAAGAAATAACAGGAACTCTGCCGTTGGTGTATTCAACCACGAATTTTGACAGAGCTACACGCTCCTCAAATGACAGGAAAATCATCTCACTGGACTGGCAGACTGCGAACAGAGCATCCACGTGGTTGGAGATATACCAGTCAATAAGCTTCTTTAAGCTTTCGTAATCAATCTTCTGATCGTCTGTGTATGGGGTGATCATTACCGGTATTACACCGCTGATTGGCTTGAACATATTTATTCCTCTTTTAAATATAATGATTAATTGTTAACTACGTTGGCAGGTTTGATACCTTTGAAGGTGTCAATAATTGCCTGAGCAGTAAGAATTCCTGTATTGTGATATGTACCGTAGGTTTCTGCTGCCGTATGAGGTGTTGTAAGAATACCTTTGGTATGCAGCACCGGATTGTCGGCAGTTACCGGCTCTTTTTCATAAACATCAATGGCAGCTCCTCTCAGATGACCTGAGGTTACTGCTCGTATAAGAGCCTGTTCATCTACCAGTGCACCGCGGCTGGTATTTACAAAATAGCTACCTTTTGGCATTAGAGCGAAGGTCCTGTCGTTCATGGTGTGGTAGGTATCCGGGATGTTTGGAAGGTGGCAGCTTACGATGAAGCTCTCCTTTAGTACGTCTTCTACGCTGTATTTTAATTCAACGTTGAGAGCGCGTGCGGCATCCACATTAGGATATTTGTCAAAGGCAATTATTCTTACATCAAAGCCAGATAGCTTCTTGGCTACATTGCGGGCAATGTTGCCAAATCCGAGCAGACCAACGGTTTTTCCCTGAATGTCATAGCCTACAAAGCGATCCCACTTGCCTTCTTTTGCGGACTGGTTAAGTCCAGGTGCGTTGCGAAGCATGTCAATGATCAGGCCTATAGCCAGTTCAGATACCGAGTTTGAATTCACGCCCGAAGCATTGGTAACATAGATACCGGCATCTTTGGCGTCTTTTAAATTTATATTATCGATGCCGACACCGAATCTGGTTATTACCTTAAGTTTCGGGGTAAAGGCAAATACGTCCTTATTCCAGGTGTCAACGCCTGCAACAACGGCATCGGCATCAGGAGCGTATTTCTGAAGCTCTTCAAAAGTCATTGGTCTGCCGAAGGTGTTTTCAATGATTTCGAAACCGTTGTCTTCGAGCATTTTCTTGCCAGCTGCACAAAGTGTAGAGTAATTGGTGGCCGTAACTAAAACTTTTTTAGTCATAATAAAATCCTTTTTAATTATAAAAAACAGTTACATAATCAATTGTGGAAGCGCTAGGGATACCTGTGGTATATAGCTGACAATTGCGAGTGCTATGAGCATGAAAATCAGATATGGAACAATGTTCTTGATGACGGTAACAATCGGTATATTGCTGATGTTGCCGGCGATGAACAGATTGATTCCCAAAGGAGGTGTGCAGAAACCGACCGCCAGGTTACAGGTCATGATTACGCCAAACTGAATTGGGTCCATGCCAAGCTGAGCTACTACTGGAAGAAGTATAGGTGTCAGGATGATGATGGCTGCAATGGTATCCATAAACATGCCTACAAGCAGCAGGAACAGATTTATAAGCAGCACTACAACCCAGAGATTGTCGGATATGGTAGTAATTGCCGAGGCAACCATGGCCGGCACCTGTTCTATGGTTAAAAGTCTTCCAAAAGGAGCTGCCATTACAACCATGATGAGACAGCACACGGAGGTTACTGAGGTATTTACGAAGATCTTTGGCACATCTTCCCATTTGAGCTCGCGGTAGACGAACATGCTTACGAAGAAGGCATAAGCAACGCTGACACCGGCAGCCTCGGTAGGAGTGAAAATACCTCCATAGATTCCGCCTAGAATAATGATTGGAACCAGCAGGGCCCAGATGCTGCTGTTACGGATGCCTTTGGCTTCTTCCTTTGGCTTGATTTCATTTCCCTGCTCATCATGCGGTACAGTAGAAATATTGTCATTGCGTACCAGAATTCTGGCAACCAGAGCATAGAAGGCACCGAAAATAAGACCAGGAATAACACCGGCTAAGAACAGTCCACCGATTGATTCGCTGGCAGTAACTCCATAGATAATGAATGGAATTGATGGAGGAATCATCACGCCCAGGGTTCCTGAGGCTGCTGTTAAAGTTGCAGAATATTCAGGACGGTAGCCGTACTTTTTCATTTCTGGGATCATATTGGAGCCGATGGCTGCAACGGTTGCCGGAGCAGAACCTGAAATGGCTGCAAAGATCATGGATGCCAGAACATTTACGTATGCAAGACCGGCTCTCAGGTTTCCCACGAGTTTGGCTGCTGCAGATACGATTCTGCTTGACAGTCCGCCAGACTGCATGATGTCGCCAACCAGCATGAACATTGGAATGGCGATAAGAGGAAAGTTATCAGCACCGGTTACGGAACTCTTTACGAGAAGGTTAAGTCCGCCTGGCGCATTAGGAACAAAAAGAAATACACACAGCGCTGCCAGTCCCATGCAGACGCCGATAGGGAAACTCAGCAGCAGAGCTACGATAAAAACTCCGAATAATACACCGCTAACCATTTGCTGCTCCTTGATTGTCTTCAGCCCCGGTAAGTGCTCTGTAATCCTGAGCACTGCACTGAAGAAGTCTTATTGAAGAGAGAAAAGCTCCTACAGGCATTGAGGCATACTGCCACATGCTGCTGACCTTGATGTCTGTAAGCGGCCAGGTTAATGTGATGGCGGTTCTTCTCATAACCAGCGGAGACAGAACCTGCTGCATGCCGTAAATAAACATCATTATGAAAAAGACAGCCATTACTACATCTGCAAACATGGTGATGCACTGTTTTACTTTG
>DMTG01000125.1 GCA_003477345.1 Succinivibrionaceae bacterium
GCTCTGGACATCTGCTCCACCATGAAATATCCGTCCCATATAAACTCAATTTCCATGGTATGACCAAGAGGGACAATTCTGTCTACGCCGCGTACCCCGCCTGTTATTACCAGTTCTTTTAAATTTTCAGGATCAATCCCCAGATACGATACGGTCTGACAGGTTTTTCCTAAAATCGGGAGCAAGTCTCTGAGATCATCGCAGTCATAGTCAAAGAAGTAGCCGCCGCCTGCCTTATAGTCCATTACATCTAAATATAGTTCAGGCAGTTTTACGGTTACCACCAGATTATCTGAACTTAATTTCTGTACTTGCGGATGAACTGCCGCCAGACGGCAGAAGGCATCCAGCTTGTCAACAGACAGAATTGGCGAGAACTGATAGTCCCCTGCAATTCTCTCTCTGATAGCCTTATAAAAAACATCCTTAGCATGCGCCCTGCTCTTACCTGTCCATACAATAAGTCTTGGAGAGCTGCAGGCGTTCTGATCGGAAAAATAAGTGTCGATATAAAATAGATCGGCAATTTTTTTAGGATCCTGCTTAAGATACTCATCTGAATTTATAAGCGCTAAAGAATATCGGTCAGGAAAAGTCATTTCAACTGCGCGCACAGGCAGAGGCGACTGTCTCAATTCATTCACGGTAGCATTGCCGCCCCAGACAACTCTGACATCGCATAGTGAAGACAGATAATCATTAATTGCCTTGTCATGCTCATAGCGCACAATAATTATGTAAGCAGCAAGACTCTGAAACTTTTCTGTTTTTAAAACTTCGTTTAGCGCCCTGCAGATAATATCGACCTGAGCAAAGTCTTTTGACGACACTCTAACGATACTTATATTTCCGGCAAGCAGAGATGAGGTCAGCGACACAGCAAAATTAACCGGAACATTCGAGGGAGCCACATGAAAGGCCAATCCTCTGCCTAGTCTATTATCGTAACAGCTGCGCTGCTTCTCCTTTAAAACTGAAGATTTTCTAATCCAGAATGCCCAGGCAACTACATCCGAATATGCACGGTTATTTTTATCTGCCAGCAGTAATTTTGCTACAGAATCAAGAAAATCTGCTGCAAGTTCACAAAAGGCCGGCATTACAGGGACGTAAGACACTTTTGACAGTATTTCTTTACTGCCAGTCAGAAACGCAATTCTGTCAGCCAGGCTGACTAATTCATCAGAATTTTGAAGCATAGGTATCACTGCATCCTCTTAATTCAGCCCTTTGTATTCTGCCTGTTAGTTTGAAATACTTGCCCTTTCTTCCGCACGGGCAGTCATCCTCGCCTAAAACAATGCCCTCATCTTCAGTAAGCAGACTGTGCCCAGGATAGGAATGAGGCAGTACCGATACTACCTGAATTATGCCCTTTTCCCCAATGTCGCATACTGAAAAATCACTGTAGCGGCGTGGAATTACATCGGAATAGATACTTGCATGCAGATGTCCGCATTCGCACTGCGCATAGATGCAGCCTGTCTGCTCCACCATTCCGTAGTGATCAACAAAATGTTCAACTGCACACTGCTCTCTTAAGGCAGACTGAAAATCACTGCCAGATATATTGAGCGAAACCAGTTTCTTCCAGCCTCCACCGGTTATCAGAAAGGCTTTTGAAAAATCAAGTTTTAGACTGCGGTTTTTAAGCACTGTATACAGATGCTGCCATACCATAAAGGTAAAACCGAAGATAATAAAGGGCGAATCTCCATGCTCTGATAGAAACTGCTCTACCTTTTCAAGATTCAGGCTCATATCCTCATTTAAAGCATACACGGTATCCCTGGCTACCATTCTAAGCCCAAGGACAGCAGCACCTCGTGCCGAAAACAGCTTTCGGTCTTTTACTACATTGGGAGAATCTATTATGAGCATCGGCAAGCGCTTCTTGCCGATAAAATCAGAAATTACTCTGATAAAGGTGCGCTGCTGACAGTCAGCGGTAATTCTGTCTACAAAAATCTTTGAAGTTTTCTGTCCGGTAGTCCCGGATGAGGTCATAGTTTTGAAGACCTCAGTACGCGGAATACTTAGAAGTTCAAACTCCTTAAACAGTCTTACCGGAATAAAAGGCAGATCGTAATAAGATAAAACCTGACTCTCATCATAGCCCATGGCCTGCAGCATTCTGCTGTATATTTCACAATGAGCTTTATGATGCGCTGTAAGCTCTTTTAGCGTTCTAGTAAGCAGGGCCTCCTTATGCTCTTTATCAAGAGAAAAAGGCTGTATACTGAAAAACTCTTCTAGCATATATATTCCTTAATAGAACGGTCGATACTCATAAAAACTACTTATAAGCTGCAGTCAGCCTTCCTGTTTTGCCGCGTTTACATGCTTTACAAATACGTGGTTTACCTTAGTAGGGAAAAATTCATTCTGAATTAAAGCTCGTATCTGAATCATATTGTTTGTCGACACTCCCAGCACCAGTTTCCTGCCGCCTCTTTTTCTGACTTCATCAGGAGTCTGCACATTGGTGCCAAGACCTCCTTTGCGCCATTTCATAAAAGTACCGCCCAGAGCCGACGTATAGACACCGTTTCCAAGATCTCTTATAGTGAAAAAGCCGGTCATCTCGCCTTTTATCTGACCTTTAAGAAAAATTGCCCCCCGCTCTTTCTCGTCATTGAGCCAGTTGTGAAAACGTCTGGTTGATGCTTCCTTACAGAAAAACGGATCATTGCTGATTCTGTCAAAAGAAAATGATCCAGCATCAATTTCCCGAAACAGAGTCTCAAAATCCGCCTCTTCCATAGGCGATATGGTTACCGCATCATACAGCCGCTGCTGCAGAGGCGTTCTTTTTATAGGATGCAGATCATGCTCAAAGAACATCATGTCTTCGACAAAGGCGTAGTTAAGATCATGCATCAGCCAGGTTAATTCGTTTTTAGCAGAAGGTACCTTTACTGAGATGTATTCAAACGCCTTTTCAAGTTCGATGAGCTTAGGCATGCACGACTCTCTGGTATCAGAAAGCTCTATCTCCACTTCTGCAGTCTTAAGACCGAAATTGCGTTCATCCCATACTGCATTTACATACTTCATTCTTTTGGTACCTTATTGTTTATCTAAAACTATCTCTTATTCAGAATCGGACTTTCCTGAAAAATAGCTTTCGGTTAAAAATGAAATTTTCATTCTTCCACGCGTACGCTGTTTTATATCAAGGAAAATCTCTCTTATCTCATTATTTAATTTATCCCAGTCTTCAACCCCATGAATAGTCGGAAGCTTCGGATCGCCGTAGCTCTGATTGTATTTCTCTGAAAACGCATCAAAACCTGCCACGGTTACATTGGAAACTCCTAACTTATCTAAAAGCCTCAGAATACATATTACTGCATTGTCAAAATGTTCCCAGCCACGTTTAATGGCGCGCTCATAGCGCACTATAAGCTCATCTTTTAAGGCATCTGTTTTGACATTTGATAAAAGAATCTTTTTGAGGCTCTTAAAAATTTCAGGATAGGCTTCTTTGGCGTAGTCATAGCGCACTCTGCTCATTAAGAACAGATAGTCATAGGCATATCCCTTCAGAATTGCATTGATGCCGATCACCACCGGATGATTTGCTGCAATATAGGCTGATATCTTATCCTTGCAGTCAACCGAAGATTTTCCCGGAGCTACCAGCAGAACCTCCCGATTCCTGATTTCACTGCCTAAGGTATCAAGAGCAGCAGCGTCATCAACCTCGCAGTTCTGACTGTCTATGTAATGCGACTCTAGCAGATCATAGTCATAACGCACGCGATCATCTGGCTTTAATGAGGAAATCACACTGCGGATTTCCTTGG
>DMTG01000117.1 GCA_003477345.1 Succinivibrionaceae bacterium
CTGATAAATCTAAAACCGAACCGATTTCTTTCAAGTTAAGCTCATCGTCGTAATACAGCGATAAAACCTGCTGTTCTTTTAACGGAAGCTCCGATATAGCTTTAGCAAGCGCCTTTTTAAACTCTGTTGTAGCCAGTACTTCAAAAAGCTTGTCATCATGGTGGCTGTCGCTTCCCGTTATGACTTCATCGGTAATTCCAAGATCTTCTATGCCTACAATCTGGGAAGTGGATGAATCCACCAGCATCTGACGGTACTTTTCCAGATCTACATTTAATTCCTGAGCAATCTCGGTATCTTTCGGCTCTCGCCCCAGTCTGTGGGACAGCTTGGTTATTGCTTCTGAAATAAGCCTGGTATTCTGGTGCACAGATCTAGGAGCCCAGTCAGACTGACGCATTTCGTCAATCATTGCTCCGCGAATTCTGATAGTTGCATAGGTTTCAAAGGTAGCCCCGTGGCCATCTTCAAAATGTGCAACAGCATCCATAAGTCCCAGCATACCGGACTGAATCAGATCATCTAGTTCTACACTTGCCGGTAATCTAGCCTTAAGATGCAGCGCTATTCGCTTTACCAAAGGAGCGTAGTTTTCTATTTTGGTATCCATATCAGCACTGCGCTGCTGTGCCTTATAGACCTTAGCTCCGTTCAAAATCCCAGCCATCTGTTTATTATTTAATAACTCCTATGATCGCAACTCATAGCAAAAACACAACCAAATTTATTCTAATAGTATCTTTATTCTTCTAAACTTCTGTTCTGTACTAGATTCTCAACGAAAAATTCCAGATGTCCGCCGGCCACCTCTGGAATAGGCCAGGTGGTCACTCTCGAGGCCAGAGTTTTAAAGGCTCTGGAGGCAGGACTGCTTGGATAGAGGTCAACTACGCAGGAACGCTGCCTGATAGACTTGCGCATATTCATATCCACAGGTACGCAGGCTACTAGTTCCAAAGTCGCGTCCAGGAAGCGCTCGGCTACAGATACAAGCTTCTGATACATCAGCTTGCCTTCATCGAGAGAGTGCAGATTGTTGCCGACTATCTTGAACTTTTTAACTCCGTAATCCTTAGACAGAACTTTCATCTGTGCATAGGCGTCTGCCATGGAGGTAGGCTCATTGCAGACCACCATCAGCACATCCTGAGCTGCTCTGCAGAAAGAGAGCACCATATCAGAAATGCCTGCAGCGGTATCGACAATAAAGTAGTCAATGTCCTCTTTTAAATCAGAGAAGGCTCTAATAAGACCTGCATGCTGTTCAACTGTAAGCTCGGCCATCTCCTTTAAGCCAGAAGAGGCCGGCACAATTCTAAGCCCGTGAGGCCCGGTCTGCAGGATGTCGCTTAAATCGCATTCTCCGCGCAGGACGTGTCCCAGGTTCTTTTCAACTTTAAGGCCAAGCATTACGTCAATATTTGCCAGTCCTAAATCGGCATCAAACAGCATGACCTTTTTTCCCAACTGGCACAAAGCTACGGCCATATTAAGCGAGACACTAGACTTGCCAACACCACCTTTTCCGCCGGTAACGGTAATTACCTTGATCCTGTGCGTATTCTGTTTATTGTTCAGTGACATTAATATCCACCCCTAGTTTTCACCGAATGCCGATCTAACCGCATCATCTTCGACTGCAGAAAGAGCTCCTCTGGCAAGACTTCTTGCCTCAGGGACATTCAGATCTTCTGGTACTCGCTGACCATCTGTGACATAACTTAGTTTTAATTTTTTCTCAATGCATAGCGACAGAGCATTGCCAAGTCCGCTGGTTTCATCAATCTTGGTAAGTATAAGACCTGCAAGCCCAATACCTGAAAAATGCTCGTAGGCCTGCTCTAAGACCTTGCGCTGAGAGGTACCCGGCAGTACCAGGTAGTTTTTCAATTTCAGCCTGGACTGGTTTTTAAGTTCTGACAGCTGTGCGCTGAAACGCTCATCATGCAGACCAACACCCGCCGTATCCACTAAAACCAGACTTTTATCTCTCAAGGTATATAAAAGATCCGGCAGCTCTGTAAGGCTTTTTACGCTAAAGGCACTGCAGCCCATTATGCGGCCATAGGTTTTGACCTGCTCCACCGCTCCTATTCTGTAGTGATCGGCAGTTACTATTGCGACCTTGTCAGCCCCGTAGTTCATAACGAATCTGGCCGCAAGCTTGGCTATGGTAGTGGTTTTTCCGACGCCTGCAGGGCCTATTAGAACGACTACTCCGCCGTCGGTAATAATCTCATCGTTACCTACCGAGATCTTTTTCTCAAGGATGTCTCCAAGCTCCCGCCAGGCAAAATTGAAAGAGGCATCGGAATTGATATTTTCAGTAAGCTCCCTGGCAATTGGCTGCGAAAAGCCGGCTGAGCATAAAAGCTCTGCCGCCATCGCCTTTACCGGCTCCTCCCTTGTGCGGGACTCTTTTATAAGACCGGCCAGTTCAAACTGCAGCAGCTTTTTAATTTCTAATACCTGCTCCTGCATCTGCTTTAAACTTGAATTTGCAGACTCGCCGCCATCCTCGTAGGAAGAAATTCCGTGCTTCTTCTCTTCAGACTGCTTTTCTTCCTCTCTTTTTAATTCTTCAGCAAAAAGCTCCTTTAACTCGCCCTGTTCAGCAAGAGGCGCCGGCGGTGTTTTATTTTTATGTCCGGCAATTGCGATTTCATCTGCCGTGCCGCGCAGCATTTCTCTTTCTGGACTGCTCTCAGAGCCTAACTGCTGACGCTCTTTTAAAGACTGCTCACGCTGCTGTCT
>DMTG01000150.1 GCA_003477345.1 Succinivibrionaceae bacterium
AAACGAGATTTTGCACATATTTTTTTGTATAAAAAGTCAGTTTATAAAAAAAAGCCCTCGGCGCTGGTAAGCGCCGAGGGCTCAAAATAATCAGTATGAAATCATTAACGTTTTTCGATGCGTCAACGTTTTTCGATGCGTCAACGTTTTCGATGTGTCAACGTTTTACGATGCGACGCACTTCGGCTCCTTTTTCGGTGACGATTTTCAAGAAATATGTTCCGTTGGCTATTCCTTTCATATCCAGTTTGTTGCTGGACGAAATCACGATGCAGTGGCCACCGATATCGTACAGTTCGATTTGTTGCAGGTCGCTGCACGAAACGTTCAAAATGTCGCTAACGGGGTTGGGGTAGACGGTGGCTTTGGCCGTCTGTGCGACGGGCTCGACGGCGACGTGTCCGCAGGGCCAGGGTATGAGGTCGGTGCCGCCGGTGCTATAGGCATAGACGGCGCTTATGACGGTCTCATTGTGCTGGTTCTTAACGTAGTAGTTGATGTAGCGGTCGGTTCCGCCGCCGCTGTGCCACACGCTGAGGACATCTTTGGGGATGACCATTATGGTGACCGAATCGCGTTCGCCGCCCGTCAGGCGTGCCTCGCCAAACAGGTAGCCGCTCTTGGATTCCAGCGTCAGGTGGGCGCCGCCTTGCCAGCCGCCTTCGCGCGTGCTTTCCATCACCACCGTCAGCGGGCACATCTCGTCGGGGCTGTAGTTGGTTTGTACCACTTTGATTTGGGTTGTGGCGCTGCCCTGCCTGACGATGATGTGGCAATTGCGTTCCAGGTCTCCGTCGAAAGCTGCCGCGCTGAATGTCAGCCATCCGGCGCGGTCGAAGTTGACCTCGCCGACCGTGAGCCACGAGGCGTCGCAGCTGACGCTGAGGGGCGCGTCGTTGGTCTCGTCGATGCTTATGGCCACCGAGTCGGTTCCTCCGATGCTGCTGAACGAAAAGAGCGTGTCGCTGACGCGGAGCGCATAGTCGGGCACGGCTCCGATAAGTGCCTGGTTGAGAAGGTTGAAGGTGTAGGTGACGTTGCCGCCGACGCCACCCACGCCGGGGCTGATGGAGTCGACCGGATAGTAGCCGTCGCCGACGCCGCTCCATCCGAAATTGAAGTGCATATACTGGCGTGCGTCGTAGCCGTCGCACACAAAGCCGTGTCCGCCTTGCATTGCCGCGCCAGAGTAGATGATGGGATGACGGCGGTCGAGCTCTTCGATCAGGGCGGCGCGCCACGTGGCGTCGGTGTAGCCCTGGTTTTTGCTGATGACGTACATATCTACACAGCAGAAGATCTGCAGGTAGGATTAGTTCCTCCAGCAAAATAGTTATCTCACAAGTTTAAATATTAATTTTAAAAATACCGCCATTAATCTCTGATTTATAGCGGTTTTTTTATAAATTGACAAAGACTCTTCTAATTTTCAGTAAAATATTAATTCCGTAATCCTTTCTTTTTAAAATAAAAAATTCAATAAATTGTAATTTTTCAGGCATATTGTCAAAAATTGCCCATTCGTAGTAAAAGTAAAAAAATTGCCTCGTTTAATATATGCGCCATTAAAAATTTACAGATTATTTTTTTTGAACACAAACAGAAATAGGAACTCACGCTTTAAATAGGAACGGATGCTTTCATTACGGAGGCGAATATGTCTAAGACTGAAAAAAATTCAAACTTGAAAAAAAACAGAGTTCTTTTTGATGGTTTAAACCACTACTCTAACAGCAGCACACACAGAAAACTGTCTTATGCCACTATAAACTGCTTAAATCAAAATAACCTGAATGATTTCACAGTTTCTCAGAGGAAGCGAGATTTCATAGAAAACGAGGTTAATGATTTTTATTCCATTCATAAACTTTGTTCTGAAATCGATAATCGTCTGCTGAAAAAAATAAATCTGATCACCGAATATGTAGACCAGGTAATTGCAGAGGAATTATCTAGCAGCATCGCAAAAGAAGCCGTTAATCTGAATGCAGATTTCCTGAACAGTAAAACATATAACAGTGAGAACAGCTCTTCTTATATTTTTTCTTATCCATTAAAGAAACAGGCAAATCTGGCTGGCCTTAATACTGCATATTTTCTCAATGAACTTGCAAAACTTCTAAACAATTCAAAAGAAGGTTTTTATAGCCAGCTGCTGTCTCTATCGAGTATCGGCAACAAAATGTTTATGTCGGTTGTATCTGGTCTTGTAAATCAGCACATATGTCTGAATAAAGAGTCATTAAACCCTAAACAGAATATGCAGGAATTAGCAAAATACATGTGTATTCTCAACTGCAAGAAATCTACGATCGCTGAGGTAACCGGTCTGTCCAGAAGAAGTGTCGACATAATATTTCACGAGAATAATATCTCTGTAGATGATGTAAATGGTAAAAGACCTAGAACCGGCTCGTTAGATATAGAGAGACGCTGCAATAAGAATAAATCCTACCACAGCAGCATAATGCTATTAATCGCGATTTATAACATCGGAGTTTCCCTGCTAAAAGGAAAAGTCTTAAAGCAGGACTTTTACGAATTCACAGAAAATAAATCCGAAGTTTTCTACACTATAGCTGTAGGAGTTTATCAGAGCACGAAGCTGTTTTTTAATTTCTCGAATGCCCTGTTAACCAGTCAGAGTGAAGTAATATCCTCGGATTTAAGATGTACGCATAATACAAGTCATTTCCCAAGTTTTACAGAATTTCTGAAAGCCCTGCAGTTTCTGCAGGCAGGCGAACTTGAGATACTGTCATGTCTAAAATGCCATCAGCCATTTCTGGCAAGACCTATTTCACTTACTGACAGCCGCTTAACACTGCCGGCCTGCCCTAGCTGCCACAGGGATGAATGCTATACAGTATTCTCCAACCACAATTATGACAGCCAGGACAACTGCTGCATTTAAGAGCTTGTAGCCAGACTTTGAAAACCAACCAATCCTCTTAATTGAGGATGTGGTTTTTCAAAGTAGTAGTAGCATAAGAATACAGACTGCTGCTATAAGTACAAATATCTCGCTTGGATTAAGACTTGAGCTTTGTCAGCAGCTCTCCTGCCAGCGCAAGATAGGCTCTTGCCCCCTGAGATGATCTGTCATACAGCATTACAGGTCTGCCGGTTGATGAAGATTCGCTGATTCGAAGATTGTAAGGAATAATACTTTCAAAAAGCATTTCGCCAAACTGCTTTTTTAATTCAGAACTTATCTCTGCACTTAAAGGCTGATTATCATCGTATAGAGTTCTAACCACGCCTAACAGTTTTATATTTGCATCCCCTGCCTTATTCAAACGTTCATACATCGTAATAATTGAGATCATTGAATCAATTGCGAAATATTCACAAGGCATAGGAATTAACAGCCGGTTTGCACAGCACAGAGCATTCTCTGTCAGGTTATTTGCTGCAGGAGGACAATCTATAAAGATATAGTCATATTCAGGAAACAATGGAGATAGAACCTTTCTTAATCTGATCCTGCCATCTGGTTCATTGTACATGGCGACTGGTACAGCAGTTAGGTCTTCATTGGCAGCTAACAGATCAAAATTACCGTGCACGCAGCGTCTTATACACTCTCTGGGATCATTTCCTGAGATCATAACCCCTGCAAGAGAATGCTCAGCATTGACAGATCTTTCAAACCCCATCGCCACTGTAGCGCTGCATTGAGGATCCAAATCGACAAGCATTACCCTTTTCATCGTAGCGGCAAGCGCACAGCTTAAGTTAACAGCTGTCGATGTTTTTGCACTACCTCCTTTGGGATTTGCTACGGCGATTATTTCTGTCATGGTAAAAAAAACTGCCTCTATATTTATAGATTTAAGAAAAAATTCTCCATCAAAAAATATTATCTCATTTGATCAAATGTTTGCAAATTTTCTTTTATTTATATGCATATATAATTATGACAGAGTTATCATTTTAGAGATTTTAAGCACTGTAGGCACTATGCTTAACCTTTTAGATCTGACGGCTAAAACAGCAGTACTCCAAAATAGATCACACCAAGTTCAATATTGTGCAATTTTTTTAGAAATAATTTCTGAAAAAATATACAGTTATTTTATATAACATACTAAATTTCCATAATATCCGATCATATTATGTAATTCTCTTGAATTAGCAAACATATGATGTCAAAATGCAGACACTTAATTCTGTTAGCTTTTGCTAAATCTCAATTAAGGCACACAAATATTTTTTATCAACTAGGGGGGGGCGGCTATAAATTCTTTGCCTATGACAAAGAGTTACGCCAAATAAATACATGAAGAAACTGTCATCAGTACTTACTTGTCTGGCCACAGCCAGCACCGTCTCCTGCGCCTACGCAGCAGACGTAAACATTTGGAACTGGAGCGATTACATGGGAGAAACAACAGTTGCTGATTTCAGCAAAGCAACTGGTGTCAAAGATCCTAACTATGCAATGTTCGACTCCAATGAACTTGTTGAGGCAAGATTACTTTCTGGCTACAGCGGTTTCGACGCTGCAATGATGACAAGCTATTACATTCCTCGTTTAGCAAAAGCCAAAGCACTGCAGAAGATTGACAAAACCAAGATCCCTAACTGGAAAAATCTTGATCCAGAAAGAATGAAGCTGCTGGCCACAATCGACCCTAATAATGACTATGCTTATCCTTGGACTGAAATTACCATCGGCATTGGTTATAACAAAAAGAAAATTGCTGAAATCTTCGGACCTGACTATAAAGTAGATTCCTGGGATTTCCTGTTCAAGAAAGAAAATTCTGACAAACTGAAAAAATGCGGCATCGCTGTTCTGGATTCTCCAATTGAAATAGTCTCTGTTGCCATGCATTTCCTTGGTAAAGATCCTTCATCAGAGAAAGCCAGTGATTTCGTAGAAGCTGAAAAACTTCTGACCCAGCTTGCCAGCAACACTGCCTATCTGCATTCTTCACGTTATATCAACGATCTTGCCGGCGGTGAAATCTGCGCTGCTATCGGATATTCAGGCGATATTCTTCAGGCAAAAGACAGAGCAAAAGCTGCAGGTCAGGATGAAATTGAATTTTTAGTTCCAAAAGAAGGCAGCTTAATATGGTTTGACTGCTGGACTGTTCCTGCAGGCGCAGAAAACTACGACAATGCCATGAAATGGTTCAACTACCTTATGGACGGAAAAGTTGCCACTCAGATAACTGATGAAATCAGATACATGCTTCCGGTAACCGAAGCTATGGCTAATTCTGATCCAGAATTAAAGAACAATCCAAGCTTCTCTCTGTCTAATGAATTACTGCAGAAAATGTACTTCGTTAAGCCAACTACCTCTAAGCTTTCAAAGATCACCAACCGCGTATGGAATTCTATGAAGCTTAACTCAACCAAGGTTGAGGAAGAAGGCGGCAGCTGGGAATAATTTCCTGCATATACAAAGACCAAAATCCCATCTTATACGATGGGATTTTTTGTCAGTGCAGGTATAAAAATTACTGCTTGTACAGTTCAAAATCGACAGTATCTGCACTCTGGCCGAAGACTCTAAGCAATTCTGAAATTCCAGGATCTTTGGAAAAACGGGCTCTGGTATCTATTTTTTCCTGAAGATAAGCCATAATAGCGTGCGCCTTTGGTGAATTTACCGGAAACTCCTTCTCGCCTTTCTTTGGAACATACTGAATAAACTCTATCTCCAGATTTTCAGAGGTAATTTTTCGAAAAGCAGTCCGTATGTCATTCTGCATAAGCGCGTCACCTAGTACCATGCTGAAAATAGGACTGACTATAATTTTCCATTTAAGATTATTGTCAGGATCAATTACTCTTTCAGAATGACACAGCAGAGATTTTATAAGCCCTTCAGTGAAGCCGGCGGTAAGTATATCCTTGTACCAGGCATCGGTTAAAACCAGCTTGTCATAAAAATCGTCATCGTTTAAAGGTCTGCCAAGCTTGCGATTTTCTTCCTCGATAAAACGCTCTATCGCGGCGTCATTTCGCTGCGGAGCTTTAGGACTGCCAAGACTTTCCTTCTTATCTGCTTCAGTTAACGGATTAGAAGCTGAGGTATCCTGCGTAGCGGAAGCTGGCATAAAAGAAGAGTTTACGAGAGTATCCATAAACTGTTCTTTGTCAGACTCGCTGCTCTCTTCCCCTTCTACTACGTATGAATCGTCAGATTCATCCGGATCAGCATCCGTCTGCATGCTGTTTTCAATATTTTCTGCAAATACGGCACTGGCACCTTTAACTTCTACTTTAGGAGATTCCGGTACCCAGGCTGGAAACGGTATGATATTTTTGGCATCAGGTGAACCGTGGGCATTAGATCCGCCCTCAGACTCTCTGTCTTCTGCGCCTGCTACTTCTGTATTAGGCTCTTCAGGAGCAAAATCTACCTGTATAACAGAGGAATCACTTTCTGATGTAGAAGAAGCACTAGTAGCATTTCCCTGCTCAAGACTGTTCATGATTGCTCTGAGCTGCGGACTTATATAGTCGTCCGTGGATTCTGACTCTGCTATCACAACTGGAGATTTGTTCTCTAAAACCGTTGCCTTTACAGTTTCATCTAATGTCTTATATTCATCGAAGTTTAACTGGCAGACAGAAAGTCTCTCCTTATCTAGAGCAAATGGATCTGAAACAATTAAATTAAACCTGTTTTTATCAGAGAGATTCTGAGCATCAGGTCTGGTCTGCTGATTAGCTTCCATTAAGGCCGACTGAAGCGGACTGATATTTTCAGCCTTTCTTTTTTCAGTCTCTTTTCTTATCTGCTCATCACTTGCCTTTGCAGCAGCCTGGAGCATGCTTAAGGTTTCAAGGGATGCGTCTTTGCCTTTTGCATTGCGAACATCTGTGATGCTTATAGTTCTGCCGTTTATAACCAGCTCAGGATCATTGTCTTTCTCATCTTCTCTTAAGGCAGAATTCAGCTTCTCTATATCTGATAAGGTAAGTGCCGGAGGATTGCCTGCGGTATTCTCATTGGCCGCAGGCTTACTGTTTACCAGCAGCTCTTTAGCTTTGTCAGTATTCCCGGTGATAAGAGCAATCGTTGCATCCATCTGCATTTTGGGAGTTACTTTGTTAATTAAAGACGATGAAGAGTTTAATTCATGACTGCGTTTTCTTATTCTCTTTATATAGGCGTTGATCTCCGGCAGATATTCGACTATGCTGTCACCAAGCTTTTCCGGCATCACCGTATCTTTAAAGGAGTCTGACAGCTCTACAGAAGGAGCACTGGCTATTCTGTCATCAGCACCGTCATCGGTTTTAAAAAGCTTATCAAGTTCTGCCTGATATTTGTCTGCTATTTTATTTGAATGTCCGCTATTGTTCAGGAAACTGCTTATGCCTTCTAAAGAGCGTTCCATAATGTCAAAATCATGAACACTGGTATTGATGTTTCCTGAATTTTTCTCTGCGCTTTGCAGAACCTCGTCAAATTTTCGGTTTAAAAGCTCTTTGACGTCGGAAGTCTGGGCTGAATCCTGCGAGGAATATTTTGCATTTACAGGAGAAACCTCGGACACTGCAGTATCTTTTGATTGCGCTGCTGCAGCAGCAGGTGGCACAGTATCTAGCACGTCATTTGCCTGAATGTCTGAAGGAGGTTCTGACTGAGGCTGATTTTCAGACGGCTTTGACTCGTTCAGAAAATCAGCTAATGACAGGTCATTTGGCTTTGAACAATTTGAAGCTTCTGTGTCTGATACTGATTCTGGTTTTTCTGGGAATGCAGGTGTACTTATAACTGCAGCTGACTGCTCGTCGGCTGCGGACTGACTGCTGCTTGCTACTGTTATAACGCTGGCTTCACCCAAATTCAGAATAGAATCTTCACCTATCCAATCTTTTTTTTTTCGGGTGTAAAGGCAATTAACCGGAGAACGGCCATTTCGAAGGCAGCTACTCCATCCGGAGCTAATTTTAGCTCTTCAATGCCTTCTAAGGCAATCTGATAATAGGTCTGCAGATCCTGAGGCGTAAAGAGACCGGCATATTTGTGCAGAATGTCATTTGATAAAGAGAAGATATTAAGCTTTGTACCTCCGGTCATCTGATATAAAGCCAGATCATGAAAAGCAGTAACCAGCTCATTTAACAGATTCTGATAATTAGGCGATATACCGCGTATTTCTTCTAAAACAGGCCCCAGATTCTGATTATTGCCAGGTAACAGCAGATCAAAGATTCTGGTCAAAAGCTCATCACCTGCAGTACCGAGCATACTTAAAACTAAATCAGCCTTTATAGATCCGGCACCTAAAGCTATTGCCTGATCGGTTAAAGACAGAGCATCACGCATACTGCCTCTAGCAGCTCTGCTTAAAAGAGCGGCCCCCTGAGGCTCGCAGGGAATATTCTCCTTTTGGCAAATCTCAATAATTCTGTCTTGAATTTCTTTTTGCGATAAAGCCTTTAACTGAAACTGCAGACAGCGGGAGAGCACCGTTGCCGGGATCTTGTGAGGATCAGTGGTAGCCAGAATAAACTTTACATGAGCAGGAGGTTCTTCGAGCGTCTTTAGAAGTGCATTAAAACTGTTTACAGTGAGCATATGCACTTCGTCGATGATATAGATCTTGAACCTGCCTATCATAGGCGGATACTGAGTGTTTTCTAGAAGCTGTCTGGTATCGTCGACCTTTGTCTGCGAGGCGCCGTCTATTTCAATAACATCAGGGAAACTTCCTCTGGTTATGTCTCTGCAGATTTCGCAGCTGCCGCAGGGATGAGAAGTAATACCCTCACTGCATTCAAGACATTTGGCAATAATTCTGGCAATTGTGGTCTTGCCGATTCCGCGGGTTCCCGTAAGCAGATAGGCATGATGGATATGATTATTGTCAATAGAATTCTTTAATGCGCTTATAACGGCTTTCTGCCCCACCACGTCGTCAAACGTCTGAGGACGATACTTGCGAGCTAAAGCTTCGTATGCATTATTGCCATTGACTTCCATAAAACTCCAGACCATCAGCTAAGATGATCTCTCCACCTGTTTACTGTTATTTTGTCGATTAATTTTAGCTTTTTTATATAGATAAATGCAAGGCAAAATTATTTTATATTTAGCGGATGTCCATAGTTATTTTTATGTATAACAGAGAGTTATTATATTTTATTAAACATAATATTATCTTGTCTGCTGCAAAATACCATATGCTCTCTCTAAATAATAAAAAGACCTCTGATCTTGTAATGGTCAAAGGCCTTTTGAAGGTTAAATTAGACTTTAGCTAAACAATGAATCTGTTAACCATCTGCTGCAGATTGTTAAGGTTCTGCACTGATGAGGAAACAGTTTCCTGCGCGGTTCTAACTTCCTGAGTAAGATTCTGTGACTCGTCGGTAATGCTCTGCATGTTTCCAGAAATTTCTGAAGTAGCAGTTGTCTGCTCTTCAGCAGCTGTAGCAATCTGAGTGATCTGGGAGTTTACAGTGCCCACC
>DMTG01000081.1 GCA_003477345.1 Succinivibrionaceae bacterium
AGGGCAATCTGCTTTTCAGCCGCGACTATCTTGAATCCACCAAGCTCAAGCTCAAGGCAGGCGAGCTTAGCTCGCTTAAAAGCCGCCGCAACAAGAAATACGTTACCGGCAATGAAATGTACGGCAATTATGCCGCCCGCAGCGAGCATAACCGCCGCCTTATAAGAAAGCTCATCTCCAAGCTCTCAGAGCAGGGCGTCATGGTAAGCAATCTGCTGACAAGACCGCTGCTGGCTGAATGTGCGCTGCAGCTTCTCTACAAGAGCTCAGATAAAAAAGCGCCTTTTGTGAATGCCGCGGGCAATCCTGAATACGCAGGCATCATTTTTGAATACTTAGACGGCAAGATAGAAGACAACCGTCTGTTCTTAATTGAAGAGCTGCTCAACAACACCAAAAAGAAACAGACACTAAGAACCGAGCTTGAAGCCTACCGGGCGCTGGGTCTGTTCTCAATTGAATACGAATACGTAAGAAATGAAGATCTTCTAGGTCTTCTGTATATGTCCATCAAGGGCCTAGGCGATCGCAAGGCCTTAGGCGCCTATTACACCCCAGAGGCGGTGGTAAAGAAAATCTGCCGCGGCCTGTTTGGCGGCGAGAAAAGCAAGACTGCCCCAGACTACAGTGACAAGCTCATTTTAGATCCGTGCTGCGGTACCGGTAATTTCCTTCTGCAGCTGCCTGACAGCGTCAAGGTGGAGAATATCCGCGGCTATGATATCGATGAGCTCAGTGTGGCTATTGCCCGTATCAATATTTCTCTGAAGTTCAATCTATCAAGTGCACTGGTACTGACGAAGACCATCGCCGAGTATGACTTTTTAGGAGAAGAGGAAAGCAAAGTCAAAGCTGACTACATCATAGGAAATCCGCCGTGGGGCTATGACTTTTCAGATGCGGAGCTACTAGATCTCACCAGACGCTATAAATCAGCCCATAACGGCAAGCTTGAATCCTATGATGCCTTTGTCGAGCACAGCCTTGATTCGTTAAAGACCGGAGGCATTCTGTCCTTCGTGCTGCCGGAGGCGATTTTAAACGTCAAGAGCCACCGCAATATCCGTGCGTACATGATGCAGAAGTCCAGAATTCAGAGTGTGGAATTTTTGGGCAATGTCTTTGACAAGGTGCAGTGCCCGAGCATAATTGCCAGAATCGAATACACCGGCAGTGCCATGAGCGTCAAGGGACTTGAGGTTATCCGCGGCGAGGAGCGCTTTGTAGTAAGACGCGAACGAGAAATCTCTCCTGACAGCTTTGACTTCTTTGTAGATGACCGCTGCTTCAGAATTCTAGACAAGCTGTCTGACTCTAAGAGCCTGACTACAGTGGGCAGCAAGGTGGATTTTGCTCTGGGAATTGTAACCGGCAACAATTCGCTGTACATTTCACACAGCCCTAAGAAAGGCTATGAGCCGATTTTAAAAGGATCAGATCTGCACCGCTACAACCATGATGAGGCTTCCAACTTTATAAGATATGAGCCCGATTCCTTCCAGCAGGTAGCAGCTGAATTCTACTACCGCGCCAAGGAGAAGCTGCTCTATCGCTTCATAGGTCAGAATCTGGTATTTGCCTATGACGGGAAGGGCACGCTGTCGCTTAACAGCTGCAATGTGCTGCTTTCAAATTCCAAGGACTACAAGCTCAAGTATCTGCTGGCCGTGCTGAACTCGTCAGTGGCGCAGTATTACTTTACCAACCGCTTCCACTCCTTCAAGGTCTTAAAATCCTATATAGAGCAGATACCGGTACCGGTACTGTCTCTAAAAGAGCAGAAAAACATCATCTCTCAGGTCGATAAGCTTTTAGAGTGCACAGATGAGAAAAAGTCGGTCTCTCTCTATGAGAGTCTTGATAAGCAGTTAGCTGCCCTTTATGGCCTGACTCCGGATGAGTACGAGTTTATCAAACAGAAACCTGAGGACTATCAGCTGTTTAAGACTACCAGAAGAACGCGCCGCAAGGCATCTGAAAAATAAGAGCGCGCCGGGCTTTAAGGCGCTGCCACTCTTACTGATTTCCAAGTTTTACGCTAAGCCAGTCTTTTAATACTGTCGCGTGGTTGATGCGCGTGTCTTTAGCTGCGTAGAGCAGAATGAGATCTTCTTTAGAAAGTGCCTGCCTGCAGCAGTCTATAAACTCAGAGGCCATTGGGTTTTCGTCAAGCTCCTTTACATAGCGCACGGTGAACTCTTCAAAGCGCTCAGGACTGTGCGCAAACCATTTTCTAAGATCAGGAGTCGGTGCAATCTCTTTATACCAGCTATCAAGTGAAACTGCGTCCTTTCTGATACCGCGCGGCCAGAGCCTGTCTACCAGAATGTGACAGCCTGCCTTGATATCGTGTTCGTAAATACGCTGAATCAGTATTTCTCCCATGAGTAAATCTGCCTCGTTCAGTCTTTATAAAATGACACTAAAATAAAGATGCGGCCTAAGCCGCATCCCCAGTCTATATTGTAAACTCACATAGAGAGCAGGTAATACTAATTTAGGATTTTCTTCTCTTTATAGTATCTGGCAGCGCCTTCGTGCAGAGGCAGGCTGGCAATGTCCTTGACGGCATCTTCAATTTTAAGCCCCTTGAGATTGGCCTGGGATTTGCCGAGCTCCTCGATGTTCTCCCAGAAGGTTCTGGTCAGATCGTAGACGGTCTGCTCATCAAGTCTGCTGCTGCAGAAGAGCACCATTTTGATGGCGGAGGTCTTTACGTCCTCGGTCTGTCCTGGATAGGTGCCCTTTGGAATCACATAGCCTGAGTACCATGGGAATTTTGCCTTGAGCTTTGCGAGCAGATCATCGTCTATAGGGATGATTCTGCTGCCTGAACTGCAGGCCTGGGTTACGGCCGAGGCCGGCACACCTGACATGATCCAGGCTCCGTCGATGGTGTTGTTCTG
>DMTG01000179.1 GCA_003477345.1 Succinivibrionaceae bacterium
CAGATCTAATCTGCCAAAACTTTGGACAAGTTTTGTTCTTGGCACTCCATCTGAGTTTCTGTAACTTTCTTTGAGGTAAACATAAGACTTGCCGGTTTTCTTATTAGGCATGACAACAATGAACATAAGCCACCTCCTCATAAATACATGAGGATAATATAGCATAAAATAAACTATATGTATACTACATAATAAAAATACTTCAAAATAGTCAAAAATAAGGCAGTCACTTGACTGCCAGTCGTTTAAATTAGGTCCTTATTACAAAACTCAGGTGGCAATAGTTAACATACGTATGTTAACGATAACTGATAGCTTTTTGCTTGCTGAGTAGATGTTTAATCTCTTTAGACAGCCCGGCAGTAAGGATTGAATATTGTTTAAGCAGTATATTCGATTACTTAGATAGTTCGTATTATTGCTTAAGGAAATTAATGCGTCGAATTTTTCTGTTTTAGATTGCTGTATATCTACTGTAATTTTTAATAAAAATAAACCCCGATATAGAAATCGGGGTTTTAGAATGCAGAAGAATCAGCTAGTACAGAACAGAAATATCTGCTGTTTTAGAGAACAGATATTTGAGTTTGGCTAAAATATTCAGTCTGTTTTCTTTTATCTTTTCGTCTTTATCATTGACCATTACGTGCTCAAAGAAGTTATCTACGCTTTCTTTTAAGTCTGATAATTTGCTTAATGCGTCAGCATAATTTCCTTCCTGGAAGAATTTGTTTATCTCAGGAGTTACCTGCTTAATAATTTTTGCCAGAGCGATTTCTGCTTCATCAATAAGTAAGGAATCATCAATTTCTTTTTCTTTGAATTCTGCTTTATTCAGAATATTTGAAATTCTCTTGTAGGCAGATGCCAGATCTTCAGCGGCTGGCTGTACCTTGAAGGATTCAACCGCATTGATGCGCTTGTCGAAATCAAGCAAATTGTTAGGTCTGCATGAAAGCACGGATAAGAAAATAGGAGCATCAATACCCTTATCCTGATAGTATCCCTTAAGTCTGTTGTATATGAAATCTACAACATTATCACAGGTGTTAGCGTTCTTAAGTTTTGCTGAGAGAGCCTCTGCAGTGTGCTTAACTGCATCTGTGAAATCTAAATTGATACCATTTTCGATAAGTATGCGGATAAAGCCGATAGCAGCTCTTCTTAAACCGAATGGATCTTTATCTCCCTTAGGCAGCATGTTTATGCCAAAGATTCCGACCAGAGTTACCAGTTTTTCAGCTAATGAAACTGAAATCTGAACTGGTTTGTTTGGAATAGAATCGCCAGCAAATCTTGGCTGGTAGGACTGGAAAATAGCCTCGGAAACATCCTTATTCTCGCCATCAAGCTCTGCATAGTGCATACCTATGATACCCTGTATGTCAGGGAACTCGGTTACAACTGTTGATGCCAGATCGCATTTTGCTAAATGTGCGGCGCGTTTTGCCAAAGCACTATCTGCACCGATTTTCTGTGCAATATAGCTGGCAACATTTTCTACGATTGTTGATCTGTAGGCAATTGTTCCAATATCTTTCTGGTAAACAATGTTCTCTAATTTTTCGTAGAAATACTCTAAGCTGTGTTTTCTATCCTGATTAAAGAAGAACTGAGCGTCTGACAGACGTGGTCTTACAACTCTTTCATTGCCTTCAATCAGCTGAGAAGGATCTTGTGGATTTATATTGCTTACAAAAGCGAAGCATGGAAGAAGTTTTCCGTTTTGGTCGTATATCGGGAAATACTTCTGATCTCCCTTCATTGTATACACAAGGGCTTCTGAAGGAACATTCAGGAAAGACTCTTCAAAGTTTGCTTTGAAGATGTATGGTGCTTCTACGATAGAAGTAACTTCTTCAACCAGGCTGTCATCGAGATCAGCATTTCCGTTAACAGAATCTGCGATCTTTTTAACCTGTGAAATAATTGATTGCTTGCGTTCCTCATAGTCTGCTACTACGTTGCCTTCTGTACGCAGCTGTTCTATGTATGAGTCAGCATTTTTGATAGTTACCTGTTGATTTCCAAGGAAGCGGTGGCCGTTAATAGTTCTGTTTGACTGTATGCCTAGAACCTCTCCGTCAATCAGCTGATCACCGAACAGAATACATAAAGTGTGGACAGGTCTTACGAACTCTTCCTTTTTGTCACCCCAGTGCATCAGTCTAGGAATTGGAAGAGCTTTTAGAGCCTTCACAAATAAATCCGGGACTAAATCCTTTGTATCTAATCCGACAACTTCCTTGTTTATGAGAAGCCATTCGCCTTTTTCTGTTTTTAAGGTTTTGGTTTCGCTAATGGAAACATGATTGGCTGCTGCCCATCCAAGAGCTGCCTTAGATGGAGTACCATCGGCATTGTATGCAGCTTTAACAGATGGACCCTTTATTTCAAGAACTTTGTCTTCCTGTTTTACGTCCAGATCTTTTATATATAAAGCTAAGCGTCTTGGAGTAGCATACCATTTGGTTTCTTTATGATTTAGTCCTGCGTTTTTTAGCTGACCTACGAAATTGTCATGTAAAGACTCAGCTAATTTTCTTAAGGATTTTGGTGGCAGTTCTTCTGTGCCTAACTCTATAAGTAAATTTTTTGATTCCATAGTTTCTGTTAATCCTTTTTGCACATTGGGAAGCCTAGATCTTCACGTGATTTGTAGTATGCTTCAGCAACTGATTTTGAAAGAGCACGAATTCTTAAAATAAATCTTTGTCTTTCTGTAACAGAGATAGCATGGCGAGCATCCAGCATATTGAAGCAGTATGCGGCCTTTAAGACTCTTTCATATGAAGGCAGAGGCAAAGGAGTTTCTAATTTCAAAAGTTCTAAGCTTTCCTTCTCCATCTGATCGAACATCTTGAATAGAAAATCGGTATCTGCGTGTTCGAAATTGTAGGTAGACTGTTCTACTTCGTTCTGATGGAAAACATCACCATAGGTAACTACGCCGTTGCTTGTATTGGCCCATACCAGATCGTATACAGTCTTCTTTTTCTGAATATACATTGCAAGGCGTTCAAGACCGTAGGTAAGTTCGCCTGTTACAGGGAAGCACTCTAAGCCGCCAACCTGCTGGAAGTATGTAAACTGAGAAACTTCCATTCCGTTCAGCCAGAT
>DMTG01000104.1 GCA_003477345.1 Succinivibrionaceae bacterium
TCGGCCAGCTGAACAGTGATCTGCTCTTCCTGCTCTTTTCTTTCCTCTTCAATCTGACGCTGCTCTTCCGCAATTGCCTGCTCTTTCTGCCTTATTAGCTCCTGCTGAGCCTGCTGCATGGCGCGTTTTTTTTCTGCCCAACCATACATCGGGAAGCCAAAAGCATTGGTAGGATCAGGAGTTTCACTGCCGTCATCCAGCATCGGCCAGCTTTTTACTTCGTAGCTGCCGGCATCTTCAGCATGTGTAACCTGCACGAGGGGTCTGTCAAAACGAACATCGATGCGGTCTTTCTTGGAGTTGACAATGTCATCGCCATTAACCACGTCTAAATTCAGATCGCCCTGTTTGCTCTTCTTCCCATCAGACATAAGAATCCGCTAGTTATTTATATTTAATTAGATAAAATTATCTTGAGTTATCTATATAGCAAAAATACTGTAATCTGTACCTGTATCTGCTGAAAAACACGCTACTATACGAAATCGCTGTTGCCTCCGGCTCTGGTCAGCATCATCTGGCCTGCATCGGCCAGCTTGTGAGCAATGGTAAGAATTTCCTTCTGCGCACCTTCCACGTCTGAAATCTTGGTAGGTCCCATAGAGGCCAGATCTTCCTTCATAGACTGAGCGGCACGTGAAGACATATTCTTGAAGAATTTCTCCTTGAGCGTGTCGTCGGCGCCCTTGAGGGCCTTCTGCAGAACATCGGTCTGAACCTCGCGCAGCAGGGTCTGAATCGATCTGTCGTCTACGGTTGCCAGGTTGTCGAACACGAACATTAAATCCTGAATCTGGCTTCCGATATCCTTGTCCTGCGACTGGATAGCATTCATCAGCTGATTTTCGGTAGAAGTATCCAGGAAGTTCATAATATTGGCAGCACTCTTCAGACCGCCAATCTTGGCTGTCTGTGCACCGGCGCTTCCGGCAAACTGTTTTTCCATGATTTCATTGAGTTCCTGAAGAGCTGCAGGCTGAACTTCTTCCAAAGTTGCAATTCTCATTATCAGATCAAGACGTACGGTTTCTGAGAACTGCGAGAGAATTTCTGCACTCTGCTCTGGATCAAGATAGGAGAGCACGATAGTCTGAATCTGAGGGTGCTCGTTCTGAATAATGGTAGCAACCTGCCTTGCATCCATCCACTTGAGGGAATCGAGACCGCGGGAACCTGTGCCCAGAGAAATCTGCTCCACAAGGTTGGTGGCCTTGTCTTCGCCTAAAGCTGCCACCAGAGCGTGACGCACAAAGTCTGAACTGCCAAGTCCCAGATTTGAATGCTTGGTGACATCCTGCAGAAAGGATTTATGCACTGCATTTACCTGTTCCTGCGAGAAGTTAGCCACTTCACTCATGCGCACACCGAGTCTCTGCACCTGCTTTGGCTGCAGATTGCGGAATATCTGGGCGGCATCATCTTCAGAAAGCGACAGCATCAGCAGAGCGGCTTTATCCAGCCCCTGCATTTTCTGCAGTTCGGCCTTTTCATCATCAGTAAGCTCAGCAACGGAGTTTCCGCCGCCCATGCTGCTGACGGCTGTATTTGCAGGTGCTGCAGGTAGTTTTTCTGACATAATTCTATTCCTCGGTTACTGTGAAGCGTCTTTTACATCAGCTTCTAGCCAGGCCTTGATAACTTCGGCAGTAAGCTGCGGCTCGTTGGAGGCCAGTGTTCTGACAGCCTTGAGCAGATCTGCCTCTTTGTGCAGATTTGGCAGCTCTATACCGCCGTCATTATTTATAGAGTATACCTGATCAGCCATCTCTCGGTTAGCAGTAATTAAATCCAATTCGTCATTGCCCTCCAGTGCTGACTGACCGTCAAGATCTTCATCAAAGCCTGAGGCTTCTTCCTTCTCTTCCTTGCGCAGCAGCTTGTTCAGCATAGGTCTTATCACAAACAGCACCAGAATCAGAATAACCAGTACCGCGCCGCCTATACGGGCTGTACGGAAGAAGAATTCCTGCTTGTACCAAGGTGCCGGAGGCACGTCATCTGCGTGCGGGAAGGACACTGAAGCTACGTGAACCACATCGCCTCTGCGTTCATCTAGTCCCAGGCCGCCGCGAACCAGATCGGCAATCTTGTCAAGATCGGTCTGCGGACGCTCTGAATAGGTGATGAAGCCGTCGCCGTCCACGTGGCGGACATAGTCAACCGCTACTGATACGGTAAGACGCTGCACATAGTTTGAAGGTCTTACTGTATGCCTTACAGTAGTATCAACTTCGTAATTACGAACCGCTGCCCTGCTTTCAGGAGTTTTTTCAGACGCAGAAGCTCCTTCGGTGGCGGTACCGTCCTTTAACTGCTGAGGAATCGCTGCATTGGCAGGAGGCTGATTAGAAAGAGATCCCGGCACGCCGTATGGATTGGTGCTCTTCTCTCCGCCTACTTTTTCCTTGAGAGTTTCAGAACGGATTGCCTGACTGTCAGAGTTGTACAGCTGAGAGGTCTCTTCCTGCTGCGTAGTATCCAGTGTAACGTCAACTTCGGCAGAATAATTGCCAAGCCCCAGCATAGGCGTCAGAATTGTATCGAGCTTGTCTCTATACTGCGCCTCTCTTAAGGTACGCATCTCAAATTCTTTCTGCAGCTTGTTTTCAGCTGTATTGCCAGGATTTTCGGCAGACAGCAGTCTGCCCTGCTGATCGGTAACTGTAACGTCCTTGGTCATGAGGTTATGCACCGAGGAGGCGACCATGAATCTTATGGAATTTACATTCTCAGGACTTAAGTAGGCGTTCTGCTTTAAGGTAACCACTACAGCTGCACTAGGCTTGCTGGTCTGTCTTGCAAAGACGTTCTCTTTTGGAATTGCCAAAAGTACCGTTGCATGATCGATGCCGTCGATTCTTTCAATGGCTCTGGCCAGCTGCATTTCTCTGCCATGCTTGATGCGCTCGTTTTCAAGGCGCTGAGATACACCAAAGCCGGTATCTGTCATTAAGATCTCGTCGCCCTCATCATTCTTTTCCTGAGGCAGGGCTATTCCCATGCGCAGCATTTTCTGAGTGATTTCAGTGTAGTCAGATACCTTGACGATAATAGTGTTGGCACCGGACAGGCGGTAGTCATAGCCTTCCTGCTCTAAGAAATCCAGGACCTTGCCGATTTCTGTAGGACGATACTGCCCAAGCTGTCTCTCTACGCTCGGAGCTATGCTTGAAGAGCCGGTAAAACTTACAATTGCAAAGATAATGGCAACTATAAAAACTACCAGAAAGCCCAGAATAATCAGCTTGTGAACTGACTCTCCGTTCTTAAAAAATCCTTTTAATGCCTGGAGATTGACGTTTTTTTCAGCGGGTGCTGTACTGTCACCGGTATCTATGGAGTCATCACTGCCCTCGGAGGCAGCCATAGGTACTCCTGCAGCAGAAGATTCGCCTTCTGTCACCATAGGAGCATTTTCCAGCCCCTCATTGCTATTCTCGCCTGCTGGTACAGGAAGTCCTTTCTCTGACATGCGCTAACCTCGTTAGTGCGTTATACACACTTTATAATATTAAATCTGCATCTGTGAAATGGTTCTGTAAGCCTCAACCATTTTATTCCTTATCTGAACAGTAGCTTCAAAAGAGATACTGGCTTTCTGAGAAGCTAGCATAACATCAGCAAGGGTCAAAGATCTGTCGCCTACGTCAAATCGTGTCTGTTTATCTCCGGCATCATTCTGAAAATTGTTAACTGCCTCAAATGCCTGTGACAGCATTTCCTGGAAAGAGCCGGCTTTTTCAGCAGCATTCGGCTGCTGAGCCTGAGCCTGTTCAACATCAGGAGTCTGATTTCCAACAGTAGTTCCGTCAGCATATGGAACCTGAGCGCTGGATGCCTGACTTAGGCGATTTAACTGCTGATTCATGCGCATTAGCTGCTGCATCATGGAACCTGTGCCCATACTGGTTGGATCAACATTGAAACTCATAGAAACCTCCGCGTCAATTTTATGACGACATTTGTCTGCTACAGGTATTTAATCAATATTCGTGCCAGAATACTTTTATTCACATAATACGTTGATATTTAAAGAATATTTTATGCATTCAAAATAAAAAAAGCTCTGATTAAAACAATCAGAGCCAAAATTTAGAGGTATATTACTTCTCTAGTCGGATTCTTTTAGATTCTGCAGAAAGCTGCTCCGTCACAGGCACCTGTTACAAAGATGGAAGCATCTATGCCTGAAATCTTACGGTATTCAGCATTTACTGCATCTTCAACCTTTTGAACATTCTCTGCCTTAACTACTGCAACCACGCTGCCGCCGAAGCCGCCGCCGGTCAT
>DMTG01000069.1 GCA_003477345.1 Succinivibrionaceae bacterium
AGAAAGCAGGCTAAAAAGAGCGGTATAACAGAGTCCTACCGAGAGCTTTACAATCTGGTCCGCCTAAAATACGGCGGCACACAGCCTCAGAACATCAGTAAGCTTAATACAGAGAACGGCGGCATCTCAAAACTGCTTAACTGTACTCCCCCGTCGCTTGCAGATCTCAATGTCAGGCTGCCTAAAGCCGACTTCTTTTCAGAATGCCTGAATATGCGGGCATTAAAGGCGCAGTTTGACAGTTTTAATAAGCTTATGAACATTAGTGGTGACTCCAAGATTCCTTTAGAGAAGCAGAGAAAATGGCGTGACCGAGTGCTTGCAGAAATCATAGACGCAATAATCGAAAGACTCTTTTTAGTACGCGAGGCACTGCCTGAAATACCTGCAAATCTCAAACCTGCCCAGAAAATCTGGCTTAACCGTGCTGAAGAGGAGCGCAGAGACTCTGCTGACTGGCAGCAGGAGATAGCGCAGGAAATTACTGAATGGATAATTAAGAGCTATAGGCGCCTTTATAAAAACAGCAGTGTAGTACTGGGAGATACCGAATTCATGGCCATAGAGAATACCGTTAACAGTTTTGAGGAGCTTTGGAAATGAGTGTAAAACAGCTTCTGATACTGCCACACATTAAGGTTATCAACGCCAATGCCTGGTCAAGTCCCTATACTGCAGGCTTCCCATCCGTATGTGCTTTCGGAGGGGCCGTCCACGCGCTGCAGAGAAAATTAAATGAAAAAGGCTTTACCAGTCTTAACATATCAAGTTTTGGAGTGATCTGTCATAAGTTCACCATGCGCACCTACAGAGAGGGAAACTTTGGAGATTTGTCCATAGTGGCAGGCGCCAATCCACTTGACAAGGACGGAGAAAGGCCCTCCTTTGTCCCTGAAATAAAGTGTCAGATGGAGATATCCCTTCTCTGTGAACTTGACTGCAGCTCAGATGCTGCAGAGCAGCTTTCACAAGTCTCAGGGCAGATCTTAAACAGCGGTTTTAGAATTGCCGCAGGTGACGTGGTTTCAAGCGGTACTCCCTTTACTGCAAAGGCAGGAACTAGAGAAGATGATGCAGATTTCAGACGCTACCTCATAAGAAAGCTGATGCCAGGCTATGCGCTTATAGAAAGGCGCGAGCTTATGGTAAATAGCATGCAGGACGGTCACGATGCGCTCGATGCCCTGCTTGACTGTCTTGCAGTCCATACAGAAGTAAATCCCGATAATGGAGAAATCAAACGCTCCCGCACAGAAAAAGGCTGGCTGGTACCCATCAGCACCGGCTATGCCGCTATCAGCGATATTGGCAGGGCAGTAAATCAGAGAGATGCCTCCACCCCTCATCGCTTTGCTGAAGCGGTAGTTACCTTAGGAGAATTTCGAATGCTCCACCGTTTAAAGAGCCTTGAGCTGCTGCTGTGGCAGGGCTCTTACGATAAAGACTCTGGACTGGACTGCTATCAGCAGCAAACCGCGAGTATTAAAGATACCGATACCGATTTTGACTTAATGCAGATTTAACCTATTAAAAATAAACAAGGAATCATATTATGGCTAATAAAAACGAATTTCCAACAGTACTTTCTTTTGAGAGAAAAATAAATTCTTCTGACGGTTATATGTACGGCACCACCTGGGAGAACCGAGAGAATGCGGTTCCTCTGCACCTGATTGAAAAATCCGTAAGAGGCACTATATCAAACCGACTAAAACCTGCAGTTGCAAGTGATCCGCTGAGACTGAACTCAGAAGTTGAGAAACCAAATCTGCAGACAGTAGACTTTTGTGCGCTGCCGCAGGAGTGCGATACTCTGAAACTGGTATTTACTGTAAAAATCCTGGGCAATGTAGGAATCCCGTCCTCCTGCAATGCCGCTGCCTTTCAGAGTACTCTGAAAACTGCTGCATACAGCTACCGAGATCAATATGGCTTTAGAACATTAGGCTCCAGATATGCCCAGAATCTTGCAAATGGCCGCTTCCTCTGGCGCAATCGAGTTGGAGCTGAGGCAATTGAAGTAAAGGTAAACGTTCTAGGCTCAGACAAGGACTGGACTTTTAACGGCACTGACTACTCAATCAGAAATTTCGACAGTCAGGATTCTAAAATAAGCTCCCTAGGAGAGCTGATTGCAGATACCCTGGCAGGCAGTGAATCCGTAACTCTGGAAGTCACTGCTTATGCAAAGCTAGGTAACGGTCAGGAAGTCTATCCAAGTGAAGAGCTCATACTTGAAAAGTCTGGTAACAAGAGTAAGGTTCTCTACTCCATCGACGGTATTGTCGGTCTGCACTCTCAGAAAATAGGCAATGCACTAAGTACTGTTGATACCTGGTACCCGGACTACTGCGATCCTGTAAAAGGAGCAGGACCTATTGCCGCTGAACCCTATGGTGCTGTTACCAATATGGGCAGAGCCTTCCGTAACCCAAAAGATAAAGTCGATTTTTATACCCTGTTTGACAGATTTGCCTGCGGAAAGGCACTAGACAGTGAAGAGGAACAGCATTACGTCATGTCCGTAATTATTCGCGGCGGTGTCTTCGGTAAAGGAGATAAGAACTAATGGGCAGACTATATTACGAAGATCTTTACCTGCTTGCCAATCAGGATATTGCGGTCAATTTTCTAATGAGCAAGGTAATGTCTTCTCTGCATCTGATTTGTGTAGAGAATGCAAGACAGTCAGGCAGCTTTAATCTGGGAATTGGTTTTCCTCAGTACAGTAAAGAAAAAAAGTCTCTGGGTGCGGTCATAAGACTGTATTCAGAAGACAGCAGTCTGCTTGCTAAAACGGCTGGTGACAACCGGCTCAGAAGACTTGAGGATTACATAAAAATAAATGAGGTAAAAGAAGCTCCAGAATCCGCACTTGGCTATAAGCAGTACAGACGACTGCAGTTCAAGGAAAATAAGGAAAGACTTATGCGCCGTTATGCAAAAAGGCATCAGACCGACATTCAGCAGGCCCAAAAGGATTACGCTGGTTTTACTCCGGTAAAAAACCACCTGCCCTATATCGTGTTAGACAGTCTCAGCAGCGGCCACCGCTTCAGATTATATATTGAGGAGGTTCAGCTAAAAGAGGATGCAGGTGATCCTGTATTTAACAGTTATGGACTAACCAGTTCTGGCTCATTACCAGCTTTTTAACCAATATTTTTTGCTCTTTAAAAATTTATTTATAAACCATACAGATATCCATCTATGAATTTTTATTCATATTTTGGTGTACTGATAAAATTCTGTAGTTTTTTTAAAGAATTGACTTAATATATGCCTAGTTATCTGCCGTGTAGGCAGCTTA
>DMTG01000022.1 GCA_003477345.1 Succinivibrionaceae bacterium
TTATTATTTAAAATATATTTTTTACTGGGTTCTCAGCATGAACTGCTGAAAATAAAACTTGAATCCTGTGAATTCCGTGGAGCCAAGCTTGAATTTATTTCAGATGCTCCATCATTAGACGCCATACAGGAAGCCATAAAAAACTCCTGCGACATTGTTGTCACAGATGATGTTGGTATTATCGCAAAGCTTAAATCGGACGATTTATGCTCTCCAAGACTGGTTTATGTTGGAGACGGTTCTGACATTGTTGAGCTGAATCTAGACATTTGTGATTCAAACTACGCAGGCCTTATTCCTGCTCCTAAAAGCTACCCTGAGCAGGAGCTTGTCTTCAAGCACATTCTTAATTATCTGGTGTACAGACTCAAGGCTCTGCAGTACCAGAACTTTCTTGAAACCATGATTGACGGTATGCCGGAGCTGGTCTGGTTTAAAAATGCCGAAGGCGCCCATATGCTGGTCAACACCAAGTTCTGCAAAACAGTGAACAAGACCAAAGAGCAGATAAGAGGCCGCGGCCATTACTATATCTGGGACATATCTCCGGATGAATATGCTAAGGGCGAGTTTGTCTGCATGGAATCAGAAACTGAGGTTATGGAAAAACGCCATACCTGCGTATTTGAGGAGCCTGTGCTTACCAAAGAGGGCATGAAGCATTTCATGACCTATAAAACTCCTCTGAGCAAGCCGAATGGAGACTTATGGGGAACCGTCGGCATTGCCTATGATCTCAGCGACTACAGTAATCTCGGAATTGAGATGAGCTATGTGTTTGAAACCCTGCCGTATCCTATTGTGGTCTGCGGAGCAGACGGAACAGCATCATTTATCAATACCAGATTTAAAAGAGCCTTCGGCATCGAAAATCTCACGGGCTTTGACTATGCAGAATGGCTTGAGAACACCTTCAATATCGATATAACAGAAAAGCGCAGACAGAACGAGGACGAGGGCAGAACCTTAAAGATAAATTCCCTGATATACGGCTCGCACGGTTCAGCTCATGGCAGTGAACGCCACTATCGTCTTACCGAGCGCGCTATCCGCGATTATTTTGGCAATATAGCAGGCTTTTACAGTCTGTTCGATGATATAACCGCAGAAGAGCTGTATAACCAGAAAATTCAGGATCTGGCCAACAAGGATCCTCTTACAGGGCTATACAACCGCCGTTACTTCGTGGAATATCTCAAGGAGAACTTCGGCGAAGAACAGACGATTATTTTTTACGATCTGGATTATTTCAAGAGCATCAATGACAATTTCGGACATGCTGAAGGAGACAAGACTCTAAGAGTGCTGGCATCTCTTATGGGAGAGGTATTCCCGGACAGCCTAAGAGCCAGAATCGGCGGTGACGAGTTTGCGGTGGTTTATCTTGGCTCTACCGAGGACGCCGAAACCCGCATGGTGGATCTGGAAGAGAAATATCTAAGTTATCTTAGTGAAAATCAGAAACTCGGCGGAATAAGCCGTGGCATTGTGCGTCGCAGAGCAGGGCAGGATCTTGATGAAATCATGCATCAGGCCGATATGCTGATGTACCGTCAGAAAGACGAGCATCACAGCCATTTCAGAAGCGTGCTGAAAAACTCTTTTTAGAGGCTTATAAAAATAAACAGGCTCAGTCCTAAAACAGAACTGAGCCTTTTTTATGTAGATCAGAACTAGTTAGGCCTGATTCTGCGCCTGCTTTGGTGCATTCTAGGGCATGGAAAGCGCCTGTACCACATCACGGATGCTGTAGCAGGTCATGAAGAAGGCGCTTACCGGTATCACCAGATAGAAGTAGCGTTTCTGAAGCCAGGTGATAGTAAGCATGTATGACTCGGCTCTTTCTACCAGTACAAAGCCGTAGTAGCAGATAGTGGCATACATGATGGCTTCTATAACAGTAGAGATGATGCGGCAGATTTTTCCTGCAGGAGTGCCTGCGATTCTGTCGGTGATAACATCAACAATAAAGTGCCCTCTGGTTCTTACCAGTTCCTGAGCTCCCAGGAAGATAACCCAGACCAGAAACAACTGAGTCCATTCATCTGTCTGCGTGAAGTTGTACACCGGCACAAAACGCACCAGCACGTTTAACAGAAACATAACGAAAATGATCATCATGGAGACAATGCAGATAAAGCGGGTAATTCTGCTTATCACAAGATCGATGCTTTTTAGAAAAGCCAGTAGCTGATTCATAGTGTCCCCCTGCTAGTTTATAAGATGACCAAGACCCAGGGTTACCGGAGCACAGAAGGCTACCAGCAAAGCCACGGCAATCATGATCAGTACATAGCCGACTGCCTGCCTGGCAATAGCCATTACCTTTTCTCCGGTAATCGAGGCCATAACGTAGAGGTTAAGTCCCACAGGCGGCGTCAGAACGCCTACGGCCAGCGCGATACACATTACTATGCCCATCTGCACCACATCATAGTGGAAGGCTTTTGCAAGCGGTACGAAAATAGGTACTGTAATGAGCAGAATCGCGGTTCCTTCCATAAAGCAGCCCATCAGCACCAGAATCACGATGATGATAATGAGTACCGGAACAATGGAGGTAAAGCTTTCAGAAATAAAGGCAATGGCCTGCTGCGGAATGCGGGTATAGAGCAGCACATACTGGAAGAAGCCGGCAGTAGAGATAATGAACATGACTTTTGCAGTCTGTTCCACGGTTTCCCAGAATATTTTCGGCAGATCTTTTAAATGCAGAGTGTGGTATACGCAGAAGCCCAGCAGCATTACGTAAAAGCTGGCCACAGCAGCAGCTTCGGTTGCGGTGAAGAGACCTGCAAACATGCCGCCTATGACGATGACCGGAGTCATAAGAGCCAGAAAGGCTTTCTTGAAGGCGTCAAAGCGCTCTACCCAGGGAATCGGATCTTCTTTGGCATAGCCGTTTTTATAGCTGACGTAGGAGGACCAGGCCATGAAGCCTGCGCCTAACAGAACTCCAGGGATGATGCCGGCTGCAAACAGAGAATTTACAGAGGTCTGGGTCAGTCCTGCATAGAGAATCAGAGTGATGCTTGGAGGAATGATAGGACCGAGGGCACCGCCTGCGGCAATAGTTGCGCAGCAGAAAGGCTTGCCGTAGCCACATTTAGCCATCTCGCCGATGGCGATCATGCCAATGCCGGCAGCGCATGCTGCAGCTGAGCCGGACATGGCGGCCATCACCATGCAGGCTGCGATGGCTGCGTTTGAAAGACCGCCCCAGCGGTGACCTAAGCAGGCTCTGCCAAAGCCGAACAGACTGCCGGAGACGCCGCCTACATTCATGAAATTGCCCATCAGGAGGAAGAACGGAATGGACATCAGAGTAATACCTGAGACCTGATCGTACATGCGCTGAGGAATCAGAAACAGCTTTTCAGCGCCGCCGCCTGCCATCAGAAAGGTTGCTAGGGAAACAAAGCCCATTGTTACCGCGGTGGTCACGCCTATCAGCATGAAGAGCAGAACCCCAGCAAAGATAAAGAACATTATCATTATAGTTTTCCCGAATTATGAATAAGGGCAGAAAAATCTGCCCTTATGCCTATGGAAATCAGTCCTTTTTAGACTGATGCTTTTATGTAACTATAAGGGCTGATTAATTGTTAGCCTTTACAGCCTCTAACAGCTTGTCCATTTCTTCCTGACCTGAAAGCTCGCCGATCTTCTTGTAGGCAGGAGCCATCATGTCAATGAAGGACTTGCGATCAGGGGTAGTAACTTTCATACCCTTGCCCTTGAGTTCTTCAATAACCTTGGCCTCACCGCCGGAAATCAGATCGCGGGTCAGGTTCTGAGCCTTGACAGCTTCTTCTTTGAGGATCTGCTGCAGCTCTTTTGACTGGGCGTCATAGGTGGCCTTGTTGATGATGAGAGCCTGGCAGTCGAAGTAGTGGTTGGTCAGAGCCAGGTTGTCCTGAGTTTCAAACAGAGAATCTGCCAGAATTGTAAATACAGGGTTTTCCTGACCGTCAACTACACCCTGCTTTAAGGATGAATAAAGCTCAGAGTAGGAAATCTTCTGGGTGT
>DMTG01000241.1 GCA_003477345.1 Succinivibrionaceae bacterium
GTTCTTCTTTACTAAAGTTGCCTGCATATCATGCTCGTCATGCGAGGTTATTTTCACAGTGATAATGTCTCCAGGTTTTATACTGCTGTCAGCCTCATCTACAGTTATGATGCCGTCAACATCCGGAGCCTCGTATTTGCTGCGGCCAGTGATCTGCCCCTCTTCTGAAACATAATCAACTATCATCTGATATTCATGACCTACCCTGCTCTCAAGTTTCTCATAGGAAATTCTAGCCTGAGTTTCCATTAAAACCTGAGCTCTGTGTTCACGAACTTCCTGGGGCACGCTGCCTGGCAGCGAATTGGCATCAGCTCCATCAACATCTGAATAAGGGAAGCAGCCTACTCTGTCTAAGCGGGCTTCTTTTATGAACTCCATAAGTTCATTGAAGTCTTCTTCGGTCTCTCCAGGGAAACCAGTGATAAAAGTAGATCTGATAGCAAGATCCGGGCACACTGACCGCCACTTTTCAATGGTTCTTATGGTCTTTTCAATATTGCCAGGTCTCTTCATGCTTTTTAGAATCTTGAGACTTGCATGCTGCAGCGGAACATCCAGATAAGGAAGAACTATTCCCTCTCCCATAAGATCTACGAGACTGTCAGCCTCATTGCTTGGATAGACATAGTGAAGTCTAATCCAGCGGTTTAATTTACCAAGTTTTCTGCACAAAGCTGACGGAGTTGTCCTCTCTTTTAGATCAAATCCATAATCCGAGGTGTCCTGCGCTATTACCAGCAGCTCACGCACGCCTCTTGCTACGAGATCTTCTGCCTCTTTAAAAATATTTTCTTCTGTTCTTGAGCGCAGTGGACCTCTGAGTTTTGGAATAATGCAGAATGAGCAGTGGTGTCTGCAGCCTTCTGCTATCTTAAGATAAGCATAGTGCGGCGGTGTCAGCAGAATTCCTGACGGCTCTATTTTCTGTCTGGCGCTCTGCGGAGGAACTCCCGCCACCTTTTCAATAGCTCTTATGACACTTGCTCTTTTGCCAGGGCCTATTACAGCAGCAACCTGAGGATAGTTTTCAAGGATTATATCGGCTCTGGTTCCAAGACAGCCTGTAACTATTACTTTAGGAGCATAATCCAGTGCTTCACCTATTGCCTCTAAGGATTCTTCAACAGCAGGATCGATAAAGCCGCAGGTGTTAACTATTACAACGTCACATTTCGAATAGTCTGACTGTGTTCTATACCCCATAGCAACTAAAGCTGAGCTTAAACGCTGGGTATCTACTAGATTTTTGGCACATCCTAAGGAAACAAAGCCAATACTTGGGATTTTCTGCATAATTTATTCTGTGATCTTCTAAGGTTAACGTTTATTACTGAAGGCAGATACAGTAACAGTTTTTATTTTTAGAATAATTTTGAATGTTGATTTGCTGCGTAAACAGCATTTATAGACTTTATACTAAAAAGCCCGGTTTCCCGGGCTATTACGGTAAATATTTAAAATTACTTGAAAGCCTGCTGCAGAGGAGGTACAACCTGCTTCTTGCGGCTCATAACACCAGGCATGAAAGCGCCTTTGGATGCGTTCATTGCTTTGTAGATGGTATCCTCGCTGTCTGCGCAGACCAGCATCTCAGAGCCTTCCTTCATGATGTCGGTAAGAACCAGAATGGCACCTTCACGACCTTCACTCTTGACCTTGGCAAGCTCGCTCTCTAAAGAAGCGCGTAAGTCGGCTGAAACCATATCTAGGCTGATAAGTTCAAGCTGACCGATGCCGATCTTGTGGCCGTTCATATCAAAGTCTTTAAACTCGCGGAAAATTAAATCTCTTGGAGAGGCGTTAAGATTTGACTTGGCCTTGAACATCTCCATGCCTAAAGCTTCGATATCCTCGACACCTGCAATCTTTGCCAGCTCTTCAGCAGCTTTCTTGTCAGCAGGAGTACAGGTTGGGCTCTTGAATAAAACTGTATCTGACAGGATGGCACACAGCATAGCACCGGCAAGATTCTTAGGGATTTCCACCTCGAATATATCATGCAGCTGCTTGATAACAGTGTTTGAGCAGCCAACCGGCTGAATCCAGCACTCTACAGGAGCATCAGAGGTAACATCACCAAGCTTGTGGTGATCAATGATTCCAAGAAGCTTGGCCTCTTTAAAATCATCAGGTGCCTGAGCCAGATCAGAATAATCCACCAGATATACTTCCCTGCCGGCAACAGAGTGCAGAATCTGTGGAGCCTTCAGATTGAAATGCTTAAGAACAAATTCTGTTTCAGGAGCAAGCTCGCCCTGAGCTGCGCACTCAACGTCAATACCGCGGCCGCGATAAAGGTTTGCTGCTGAAAGAGCAGATACTATGGAATCTGTGTCTGGATTCTTATGACCTAATACCAATGCACTCATGGTTATTTTTACCTCAGAAAAAAGATCTGTCGTAAATACAGATCTCAAAAAAGTTTCACTTAAATTCAATGAGCTCATTATACATCATTATGTGACCTGAGACACTTTATTGATATTAGGAAAGCCATAAAGCTTCGTTTTCTTGCGCTTAATTTCACCGCTTTAACATTTGGAATAATTATTTTTTAATTCAATAAATAATTTTATTTTTAATGAAAAATAATACTCTCATCACTACCTGAATTATAAAATTTTCGTGAGATTGTGTTATAATTTGTGAACGTTTTGCAGAGCTTCTACAGAACTGACTTTTTTCTTAAAATCCTGCTTTGGCAGGTCTCATCCAGTAAAGCTGGAATATTTACGTATCAAAAACAATTTGGAGATGGAGACATGACCCATTCTGTTATGCTCGTTCCTGCAGGAAAGGTTCAAGGCATTTTCCCTGCAAGCTTAGGTTTAGTTAAGGCTTTAAAAGACAAAGGCACAAAAGTTTCACTGTTCAGACCTTTTGCCCAGTGCGGTGCTGACGTTTGCGAAGGCAAGGAACTGTGCAAAGAGTGCAGCTTCATAAAAATTTCATCTGGTAAAAAATCAGAAGTACTGGAAGCTATTGTAGCCAACTTCAATGCTCTGGTAGAAAAAGAGCAGCCAGAAGTAGTTATTGTTGAAGGCGTAACTGATGCTAAATTCGACAAAGACGACATCAATGCAGAAATCTGCCATGCACTGGATGCTGAAATCATTGCTGTAATCCACGGCAAATGCGAAAAAGCCAAAGCCGCTATTGATGAAACCTTATTAAAGTTCGGCAATGCTGGTAAAGAGCGTGTTTTAGGTACCGTAGTTCTAAATCAGGATGCCCCTGTTGATGCTCAGGGCAAAAAGAAGCTGGTATTTTCAGGCTGCGGTCACTGCGAAAGCTCAAAATGCAGCGTAGACTCCAAGAATGCTCTTGAAAATGTAATTGCAGAGATTCCATACGACAAGCAGAATTATGCTCCACGTGCCTGCGATATTGCAAAATTCCTTGATGCAGAGATTGTTTCAGGAAGCGAGAAGAACCGCGGCTACAAGATTGTCTTAACAGAAGCTGAAGCTGACAAGGAAAAGAAGATCCTGGTTACTTCTACCGCTCCTAAGAGCACCCAGGCTGGAATCGTTGTCCTCTGTGACGGAGCTGACGGTACTATAGAAGGTGACGCTGCCGTTATCAAGACCGACAAGAGCCTCTGGTCTGTAGTATCTGCCTTAGGCTGCTTCCCGATTGCTATTCCTGAAGCTGACGACATCCGCAGCAAATATGCTACAGAATATGCAGCAAAGTTCTTTGATGAGGCAGTAGTTTCAAAAGTTCTCTCCTACGACAAGAACCGTACTCCTCTGATGAGCCCTGCAGCTTTCCGCTACAAGCTTACCGATCTTGCCCGTAAGGCACACAAGAGAATCGCTCTGCCTGAAGGCGATGAGCCACGTACTGTAAAAGCTGCCGCAGCTGTAGCAGAACAGAATATCGCAGTTCCTGTACTTATCGGCAACAAGGCCAAGATCCTCGCTGTTGCAAAAGAACAGGGCGTTACTCTGGGTGCCGGTGTTGAATTTGTCGACCCGGATGAAATCAGACAGAATTACGTTGACCGTCTGGTTGAGCTGCGTTCTAAGAAAGGCGTTACCCCGGAGAAGGCTCTTGAACTTCTGCAGGACAACGTATTCCTGGCAACCATGATGATTGACCGCGGTGAAGTTGACGGACTGGTATCAGGTGCAGTACACACCACAGCCAACACTATTCGTCCACCTCTTCAGATCATCAAGACTGCTCCAAACGCCAAACTGGTTTCAGCAATTTTCTTCATGCTGATGCCTGAGCAGGTATATGTTTACGGCGACTGCGCACTGAACATCAAGCCTACCGCCGATGAGCTCTCTGAGATTGCAATTCAGTCTGCCGACACTGCCAAAGCCTTCGGCATCGATCCTCGCGTAGCCATGGTTACCTATTCAACCATGAACTCAGGAAAGGGCGAAGATGTTGATCTGATGAAGGAAGCTACCGAGCTTGTAAAGCAGAAGCGTCCTGATATCGCTGTTGACGGTCCTCTGCAGTACGACGCTGCCGTAATGCCTAATGTCGCAGCTCAGAAGGCTCCTGGTTCACCAGTTGCCGGTAAAGCTACCGTATTCATATTCCCTACTCTGTCAACAGGCAACACTGTTTACAAAGCAGTTCAGCGTTCTGCCAACCTGGTCTCCATCGGACCTATGCTGCAGGGCATGAAGAAACCAGTAAACGATCTGTCTCGCGGCGCTCTGGTTGATGACATTATCTATACCATCGCTGTTACTGCAATTCAGGCAAGTCAGAACTAATTAGATTACCTTGATGTAATTTTTTGAAAAAAAATAATCCAGTAGCGGATCGTAATGATCCGCTATTTTTTTGGTTACAATGAGAGCAGTCAGGAACAATCAGCTTCAATCGTAAAAATCTGCCCATGAAAATAATCATAACCGGAGGAACCGGCTTCATTGGTTCAGAACTTGCGCTTCTGCTTAATAACAGTGGCCATGACGTTATTGTACTGACAAGAAACAAGCATTCTAAAAAGGCAGATATTTTCCCTGACAGCATTAAGATTCTAGACTATCAGGACAGACTGCCTGAGGCCGATGCTATTGTCCATTTAGCAGGCGCCAGCATAGCTACGCTCCCGCTTTTTGATTTCAGACTAAAAACAATTGCATCATCCAGAACTGACCTTTTAAAACTTATAGAGGATAGCTATCAGGGAAGAGCCTTTCCGAAGCTTATTATTCAGGCCAGCGGCACTTCAGTATATGAAGAAAGGCAGAATGCAGGAGAGGAAGATGCCAGAACAGCTGATAATTTCTACAGCACTCTCTGCCATCAGATAGAAATTTCGGCAAGAGATCTTGCTGCAAGACACGACTGCCGCTGTTTTATTGCAAGAATAGGAGTTGTTATAGGCAGCAAGGGAGGACTTTCGAAAATCTGCTCCTATCTGCCAAAACTCCGCCTTTTTCCTGATACAGAGTCTCTACCATATATCAAGCTTTCAGACTGCACCAATGCGCTAAAGTTCATACTGGAAAATCAGGATAAAATATCAGGAAACGTCTTAAACCTCACTTCACCAGAATGTCTCACTGCCAACGGAGTACTGTCTCTTTGCAGACACCTGCCTTATCTGCCCGCAATTCCAGTACCAAAGATAGTGCTTAACTTGGACAAGCGAGGAAGTCTCCTGTCTTTTGACAGCCGAATAAAGCCTGATGCGCTTATGAAAGCAGGCTTCTGCTTTAGCTGTAAATAAGATTGCAACTCAAATTTAAATTTATAAAAATTGAATTTTTTGTCTCAGTTCACATTCCTATGCAATCGTTTACGTTTTTGATCATTTAAGTGCTATTTATCTTATAATTCACTACATAATTGTTTTCGAGTTTTTGCACTGTTATCAGTAATGATAAAAACGCAACCGTATTTTCTAAGATCATTTATACGCAGATTTGGCATCTGCATTCAGACAAACCGAGGTACACATGTTAGAAGAATTAAAGAAAGAAGTTTTTAAGGCAAACCTGGATCTACCAAAACATGGTTTAGTTACCTTTACCTGGGGAAATGTATCAGGCATTGACCGTGATGCAGGACTCGTAGTTATCAAGCCGTCAGGAGTTGAGTACGAGACTATGAGCGTTGAAGATATGGTTGTAATAGACCTTAAAACCGGTGAAAAGGTTGAAGGCAAACTGAACCCGTCAACCGACACCGACACTCATTTAGAGCTCTATCGCGCCTGCCCTGACATTATGGGCGTAGTACATACTCACTCCCGCTACGCAGCCTCTTTTGCACAGGCAGGTCAGGATATCAAAGCTCTGGGCACTACTGGCGCTGACTATTTCTACGGACCAGTGCCTTGCACCCGTCCAATGACTGATGAAGAAATCAAAGGCGAATATGAAAAAGAAACCGGCAAAGTAATTGTTGAAACCTTTAATAAACGCCACCTTGAAATGAAAGACATCCCTGGCTGTCTCGTTTACTCCCACGGGCCTTTCACCTGGGGCAAATCTCCTGCCAATGCCGTATACAATGCAGTAGTTCTTGAAGAAATCGCCTTCATGGCTTTCCATGCAGCAATGCTCAAAGGCGGCAATATCGAGCCTATGCAGCAGGTTCTACTTGATAAGCATTATTTAAGAAAGCACGGCAAGAACGCCTATTACGGACAGGGCAACACTTCAAGTGTTCACAGTCTTTAGTAATTTAGATTCATAGATAACAAAGCCTCTGAAAATTCAGAGGCTTTGCTGTTTTATAATGATTTGAAACTATATTCTAAGCTTCAAAGTGATTCTTGATTTTGACAACGTTATCTACGATGTAGTCGTCTACCTTGGCACCGCGTCTGCTGTTTAGACATTCCTGCAGCTTCTTTATGCTCTGATAGCCCTGCACAGCAGGTTCCTGACATACTACAAAATCAATGATATCGTTTTTGACCAGCTCTCTTGTGGTATATATCTCATCACAGGCAATCACAAAGCGCTTGTGGTTGTCTGCAATTATGGCTGCCCCCAGCCCGCTTACGCCAGAGCCTGTTGCCATATACACGCAGTCTGCATCCGGATGCTTTCTAAAAGCCTCCATGGCAATCTGCTGAGTGTCGATATCTCGGTCATGTCCTTCGATAATATCGCAAACTTCAAATTTGGTTTTGCGCTTTTTAAGTTCATCAAGAAATCCCTCAAGTCTAAGCTTGTGGCCTAAATGAGTTCTGTAACCTACTACAACCAGAATATTCAGTGACTGCCCCTGCTTGCATTTATCCAATACTGCAGCTGCAATCTGTCCTGACTTGTAATAATCAGGTCCGACGTAACATACTCTACCTGACTGAGGAATGTCATTATTGATTAAAAGAACCGGGATTTCTTTTGATTCAAGTTCATTTATCTTATTTCTGATCTCTGGCTCATCTACAGTGCACAGGGCAAATGCCTTGCAGCCTCTGCCTTCAAGGTACTCTATCGCTTTAAGATGGCTTTTAGCATCCCAGCCTTCTTCTTCCTGAATGATCATATCAATGCCCAGATCTTTAAGTTCACTGCAGGCGGTATCCAGACCTCTCTTGATGTCGTCAAAAAAAGGACTGTTGATACTTGGCAGAACAACTCCCAGATAACTGATATTTTTCTGGGCAGACAGGGCCCTTCCTGCGCGATTTGGTATATATCCAAGCTCCTGGGCTAACTGCCTTATTTTGTCTGAAGTTCTAGCACTAACTTCATTTTTATCATTCAGGGCTCTGGATACTGTGCCGACAGAAACTCCGCAAGCCTTCGCCAAATCTTTTAAAGTTACGCTCATTTAAGTCTGTTTCCCTTTGCAAATACTGCAAACGATTACGTTTTTTATATTCTAATGCTAATTTTTTGAATTGCCCATAAATATAGTTTAATTTTGTCGATCAATTAAAACTTTTGATATTTTTTGTAGTTTGCGTTTTTATGTAAAAAGGGAGTTTTATTTGGATGTGGGCTGCTATTTATTAAAAATCTGATTAAATGCAGCATCTTTTCTTAATCTGGTTGCTATGAACAAAATTCATTCTTTGCTATAATGTCTGCGCTCTGAAGATACAGAGTTTTCTCTTATGCGGAAAGATGGCAGAGCGGTTGAATGCACCGCACTCGAAATGCGGCAATCTCTCACGAGATTCGGGGGTCCAAATCCCCCTCTTTCCGCCACTTCTTTATTGATTTTCTTAAATTTATTAATTTTGCATACATATTATCCTGCTGAATTTTCAGATAGGCAAAAAAAAGATCTGTCAGAAATTTCCAAAAGCTTAGTACTAAAAATAATAATCATTTTTGTTTATATTACGCAGTTCATATAAGCGGCTTTATCTTTACTGATTGAAAAAAATAAATGAACCTGCAATTAATCATTTTTCAAGATCCAATAAGTTACCTTAAGAGCGGCAATAAATCTTAATAGGTTATTTATTGTAAAAGCTGAATTTAACAATCCTCGCCCATGTTTCCTGACAAGGAGTTGCTATGCAGTATTATCAGTATCCATCAAAAGTTACAGAGAACACAGAGTGCGTATTTATTATCTCTTTTAGAGATATTCCTGAAGCCTTTACGCAAACCAGGGATAAAAATAAAATTTACGCAGAAGCTTTATACTGCCTTATAGATGCGCTGTCCATTTATTTAGATACTGGAAAAAAAATACCTGAAGCATCAGCTCCCCGCAAAGGCGAAATTCTAATTTCTCTGCCACCGTCAGTAATTGCAAAAATAATGCTGCTCAATACCATGGCAGAAACTAAAGTCAGACCTGTGGATTTAGCAAAAAAAAATGAACGTTAGGCCTCAGGAAGTTACCAGAATTTTGAATGTAAAACAATCAACCAAAATAGACACTATAAGTGAAGCATTAAAAGTGCTTGGAAAAAAGTTAACACTTTACCTTGCCTGAAAAATAATTAGAAATCCTACAATTGCCCGCTATATAAATACTCTCTAGACTGAAAGCTGTAAGTTACAAAAAAATAATTATTTTTATATTCCTGAAATAGAAGAGTGTCTTATATTTCTAAAAAAATAAAACTCCAATTTTCTTTCAATATCACAAATAGATAGTCCAAGATCACAATTTTTTGACGTAACGTCAAAAAAACATCACTGTCTAGATTAAAATCCTAATCAGTATAAAAAAATTACAATTAACGGAGCTTCCATGCAATTTACCGGCAACCTGTTAATCCTCGAAAATAGTGATGAAAAGAGAAGTACCCTGGAAACTATTTTCAACTTTCTGGGACTTACCTGCCAGAGCGGGCCAGTGGCTGACTGTCTGTCCTATTTTGACAGCAACGACAGTAATATAGATGTCTGTATAGCTGGAACCTTGCAGTCTAATGAAGATCTTTGCGATCTTATGAAGAAGCATACCAATACAGCCTTCATTATCTGCGATCCTGACAATCAGACTGACTTTTCAGAATTCTCAAATTTTATGGGGCGTATTGATAAGGAACCAGACTACGATCAGATTATTTCTCTGCTTCATTACTGTCAGTCCTTCAGGACAATGAGAAAGATCTCGAATAAATCTTCTAAAAGCGCAGCTCACCTGATAAAAATGCTGGTAGGTCAGGGGCCTGCGATCAATAACGTGAGACGTCTTATAGAGCAGGTAGCAGGAACAGGAGCTAACGTTCTCATTTTAGGTGAGTCAGGAACTGGAAAGGAAGTTGTCGCAAGAGCCGTACACGAACTGTCAAACCGCAGCAGCAAACCGTTCGTACCAGTAAACTGCGGAGCCATACCAAGCGAGCTTTTAGAATCAGAACTCTTCGGTCATGAAAAAGGCGCCTTTACTGGTGCAGTAAGCGCTCATGAAGGCCGCTTTGAAATGGCTGAAGGCGGCACCCTGTTTCTAGATGAAATTGGTGATATGCCCCTTCAGATGCAGGTAAAGCTGTTAAGAGTACTGCAGGAGCGTCAGTTTGAGCGTGTAGGTTCTAACAAGCTGATTAAAGCAGATGTCAGAATTATCGCTGCCACTCATCAGGATCTTGAAAAGATGGTTGAGGAAGGAACTTTCAGAGAAGATCTGTACTACAGACTGAACGTCTTCCCTATCGCGACTCCTCCATTAAGAAAGCGTCCGGATGATATCCCTATTCTTATACAGGAACTAGTCAACCGACACGCAAAGGACACCCACGCATCCATCCGTTTTACGCAGGCAGCCATGCTCGAACTGATGCAGGATGAATGGAAAGGCAATGTTCGTGAGCTGTCAAATCTCGTGGAAAGATTACTGATTCTGCATCCGAATGAAATCATTGATGTAAAAGATCTCCCACCTAAATATCGCGGAGATGCAAAATTTGATGATCCAATTGCAGAAAGAGAAGCGTTACTGGACAGCTTCAGTACGCCACTGCCTGATGAAATCACCGATTTAGACTCATTTGACAGTTTTGGTGCTGAAAACGATCAGGGAGCTCCTAAGCTTCCTTCTCTTCCTGTTATAGAAGGAGAGGATGATATGGCCAGAGCCTTCGTACCTACGCTGTCCTCAGAAGGTGTCAACTTAAAGGATATGGTTTCAAATATTGAAATCTCCATGATCAGGCAGGCACTGCAGCAGAGCAACGGAGTAGTGGCAAAGGCCTCTGAAGTATTAGGGCTTAGACGTACTACCCTAGTCGAAAAAATGAAAAAATACGGAATTAGTGCTCAGGCATAAATTTAGACATACAGGGAAACATCATGAGCAACCAGAAATATATTGCTGAATATCTCAAAGGTAAAAGCATTCTTGTTACTGGAGGGACAGGATCCTTTGGCAATAAATTCATAAAAAAGGTACTGGATAATTACGATATAAAGAAAATAATTGTCTATTCAAGAGATGAGCTCAAGCAGTATGAAATGAGGCAGCGCATTGATGATCCTCGCCTGAGATTTTTCATTGGCGATGTAAGAGACAAGTCTCGCCTGTCTATGGCTTTGAGAGGAGTAAACATAGTTGTGCATGCTGCAGCCTTAAAGCAGGTGCCGGCCGCTGAATACAATCCTATTGAATGCATCAAGACCAACATCAGCGGTGCAGAAAACGTAATAGAAAGCGCTTTTGAAAACAATATAGAAAAAGTAATCGCCCTTTCAACAGACAAAGCTGCCAACCCTATAAATTTATATGGTGCTACAAAGCTTTGTTCTGACAAACTGTTCACGGCTGCCAATAATCTAGCAGGCGATCGCAATACCAAATTCTCAGTTGTACGCTACGGCAATGTTTCAGGCTCTCGCGGCAGCGTAGTTCCTCTGTTTAAGAGACTGAGAGAAGAGCACGCAGAATTCATACCAGTAACCGATCTGAAGATGACCCGTTTCTGGATTACCTTAGATCAGGGCGTGGACTTCGTTTTAAACGGACTTGTGCGTATGCACGGCGGAGAGATATTTGTTCCAAAGATTCCTTCCATAAAAATAGTCGACCTTGCCAAAGCTATTGCACCAGATATTCCTGTTAAGGAAATCGGCATTCGCCCTGGAGAAAAACTGCACGAAGTCATGTGTCCTAAGGATGATTCCATGCATGTAATAGAATTTGACGAATTCTACATAATCAGACCTTCCATATCTTTTTCTTCCAAGAGCACTCCTCTTGTCTACCTGAAGACAGAGGCTGGAGAACAAGGCAGACCGGTGGCTCAGGGCTTTGAATATAACTCACTTACCAATCCAGACTATATGAGCATTGAAAATATTAGAAAAATCTGTGAATAAAAAAGTTTTACCATAATTTCTAATAGATATCTAACTTCCCATGTCCTGCTTAAAGTCTATGAGTCCCATAATACGAGCAGGACATTACTTATACAGGAATCTTATAAATGATACCTTACAGCACTCAGAGTATTGACGATACAGATATTGAAGCTGTCAGAGAAATTTTAGAATCCCCTTTCCTTACTACCGGACCTACCATAAATGAATTTGAAAATGCAGTTGCTGAATACACCAAATGTGAATATGCGATTGCAGTAAATTCCTGCACCTCAGCTCTGCATCTGGCTATGATGGCTATCGGAGTAAGCTCGTCTGACAGAGTATTTGTAAGCGCCATAAGCTTTGCAGCATCTGCCAACTGCGCAAGGTTTATGGGAGCAGATGTCGACTTTGTGGATGTCGACTCTAAAAGCGGCAATATGAATCTTGATGTTCTAGAGGAGATGCTCAGACAAGCCGAGCAAGAAAACCGCCTGCCAAAGGCTGTTGTGGCAGTTCATCTGTCAGGAAGACCTCTTGACCTCATACGTCTTGATTCTTTAAGAGCTAAGTACGGTTTTAAACTTGTTGAAGATGCTGCACATGCCATAGGCGCACTGTTTCACGGAGAGTACATTGGTTCCTGCCGGCATTCTGATATTACAGTATTCAGTTTTCACCCGGTAAAAATCATTACCACCGCAGAAGGCGGCATGTGTCTTACCAACAATCCAGAATACGCTCACGCCATAAGAATGCTGTCAAGTCACGGTATAACTCACGACATTGAAGATCTCAGCGACACCACAAAACCAGCCTATTATTACGAGATGCAGAGACTAGGCTATAACTATAGAATGACCGATATTCAGGCTGCCTTAGGCATAAGTCAGCTTGCAAGAATTGAAGAGTTTCTTGAAAAGAGACGCAGCCTTGCAAGATCTTATCAGGAACTCTTTTCTGACTTTGATAAAATCGGTCTGCCACAGGCAGATACACCTGACAATGTAAGCGCCTGGCATCTTTATCAGGTCAGAATTCCAGGTAACTTCCGCGACAGCATATTCAAAACTCTAAGACAGAAAGGAATTGGAGTTCAGGTGCACTATCTGCCAATCTACAGACACCCATACTATCAGAGTGTTAAAGACTACCCAGAACTTCCTGGTGCCGAAGAGTTTTTTGAGCACACATTAAGTATTCCTCTGTATCCAAACCTGAGCCGACTTAATCAGCAGATGGTAGCTGCAACGCTTATGTCTGCCTTAGATCAGCTCTTATAGTCATACAAAAAACGATACCTAATTCAGGAGTAAACATGCACACCATAGCAGTGATTCCGGCAAGAGGCGGCTCTACAAGAATTCCTCATAAAAACATCAAGAAATTTGCAGGCAGGCCTCTGATTGCCTATCCCATACAGGCTGCTTTAGAATCAGAACTTTTTGATAAGGTTGTCGTCTCTACTGATGATGAAGAAATAGCAGAAGTTGCCAGAAAGTACGGCGCTGAAATTCCTTTTATGCGAGATAAAAGTCTCGCAGACAACTATACAGGCACCGGTCCCGTAGTAGCAGACGCTTATAAGAGAATCAAAGATGCCGGTACCCCCATTGACTATGTCGCCTGCATCTACGCAACAGCCCCGCTACTTACTGCTAAATATCTTAAAGAGGGCTTTGAATTCTTTTTAAAAGAGAAGGCAGACTTTCTTTACTCCTGCTGCGAATTTCCCTTCCCGATTCAGAGAGCCCAGTATCTTGACAGTAACGGCAGCCCTTACCCGGTAATGCCGCAGTGCATGCCCAAGCGCTCGCAGGATTTGCCAAAGGCCTATCAGGACTGCGGACTTTTCTATTTTCATACACCAAGAACACTTGTTGCTGACGGCAGTAAGACTCCGATTATCTCGAGAGGTTTTGTCATGCCACGTCACCGGGTGATTGATATCGACACCAGAGAAGACTGGGATTATGCGCAGGCCATGTTCAGAGCAGTTAACGAACTCAAGCTTGATTAGAGCCTGCCAGCACCTTTAATTACAGCACTTTTCAGGTAAAGTGCTGTAATAATCCGATTGTTCGATACTATGCTGTATAATGCATAAAAATTTTATTTTGGATGCAGGCACAGTTATGGGACATAAAAACAATCTGGTCTTAGGAAAATCTTCTATCTACTATAACGAATACAATCCTAAGGTATTACACCCTATAGAGCGCATGATTGGCCGCGCTCCTTTAAAACTGAAAAACTTCAGCGGCTACGATCTCTGGCGTCTGTATGAGATAACCTATCTGAACGCCTTCGGAACCCCGTGTGTCGCCACAGGAGAGATTATCGTTCCTGCCGACAGCACCTACATTATAGAATCCAAATCCTTGAAGCTGTATATAGGCTCCTTCACAATGACCAAAATGAAAAACCTCAAACAGCTTGAAGATGTCATAAGAGCCGATCTGTCAAAAGAACTTGAATGCGAGATTCAGGTCAATCTGTTCCAGGTTGAAGACTGCCCTTTTTCTATTGTAAAGCTGCCAGGGGAACTTATAGATAATGAAGAACGCCTCCCGATGCAGAACCTTGCCTACAATCCTGACATTCTATCTGCTGACAAAAGTCTTGTCGTCAGAGAAACTCTGCGCTCCAATATTCTAAGAACCCTATGCCCGGTTACCGGACAGCCAGATCATGCCAGCATCCAGATAAGTTATGAAGGCAACCGAATAGACAGGCAGAATCTCTTTGCCTATCTTGCCTCTCTGCGTACTCACCAGGGATTCCACGAACAGTGTGTTGAACTTATTTTCAGCGACATAAAAACCACTCTCAATCCTGTACACCTGCAGGTTACAGCCTGTTTTACCCGTCGCGGCGGCATCGACATAAATCCGGTCCGAACCGATTTTGACAGTGCAGAAAAACCTGTAAGACTGATAAGACAGTAAAAAACAACTATTACAAAAAATAGAGCTGTTTCAATTAATTTTTATTTTTATCTTGCTAAGATTGGCTGTATAAAGCTGTTTAACACCCATAAATAATATAAATACCCATTAAACAGTGGCATGGAGGAAAAATGAGCGTAAAAGTTGTGTGGCCTACCGGCTCAATGGCTCTTTTAAGTCAGGTTGAAGCGAGCTCCATTTCTCACTCATCTGAAAGCGATATCTACGATCTGTATCGCAACTGTTCTCTTGCAGTACTCAACAGTGGAAGTCTCACGGACAATTCAAAAGAGCTGCTCGATAACTATGAAAATTTTGAAATTAACGTAGTGCGCACAGAGTATGGAATCAAAATAGAACTTATAAATCCACCTCAGGATGCGATTGTAGACGGAGAAATCGTAACTTCACTAAAGCAGCATTTGTACGCTGTATTACGCGATATAGTAGAAATCAAGCTGCGCCGCAAAGCCATAGAGAATATTGCTGCTCATGACAATGAAAACGTCACCCCAGACAGCGGACGTTATGCTACCAACTTTATTTTCTCAATCCTGCGCCACGCTGAAGTTTTAAAGGCAGGAATTTCGCCTAATATAGTAATCTGCTGGGGCGGACATTCAATTTCAAAAGAAGAATATGACTACGCCTATGAAGTAGGCTACGAGTTCGGTCTGCGCTCGCTTGATATCTGCACCGGCTGCGGACCTGGAGTCATGGAAGCTCCGATGAAAGGCGCCATCATGGGACATGTGCTGCAGAGAACTATCAATCAGTGCCGCCTTATAGGTCTTACAGAGCCTTCAATCATTGCTGCAGAGCCGCCTAACTCCGTAGTATCAGATCTTGTGATTCTGCCTGATATCGAAAAAAGACTCGAAGCCTTTGCACGTTTAGGACATGTGCTGGTGGTCTTTCCTGGAGGACCAGGTACAGCAGAAGAACTCCTGTACATACTGTCAATAAAGATGCATCCTAACAACAGGCACTCACCTATCCCTCTGATCCTCACAGGAAGAGCCGAATCAAAAGAATATTTCGACTCACTAGAAGAATTCCTGCAGAACTGCTTTGGACCGGAAGTAAAAAGATTCTATACCGTGGTTATAGACGATCCTGAAAAAGTAGCTCAGATTGCAAAACACTCTATGAAGACCATCCACGACCACAGATCTCTTCTGCACGATTCTTTCTGCTATAACTGGTCACTACACATTCCAGAAGTCCTACAGAAGCCTTTTGTGGTAAATCATGCCAATATGGCGGCCTTAGATCTGCATCGTGATCAGGAACCATGGATGCTGGCAGCTAACCTTAGAAGTGCTTTCTCTGGAATTGTTACCGGCAATGTAAAAGAAAGCGGTGTACAGCTTGTGAAGAAAGAAGGTCCGTTTACTCTGCACGGTGATGCTGATATCATCAATGACATGCAGAAACTCATGGATGATTTTATTAAGCAGAAACGCATAATGCTGTCTGCCCAAAAATACAAACCATGCTACATTTTTGAAGCAGACAAATAGAAATCTATTTTCTACTATTGACTTCCTCCTCTTGCTAAA
>DMTG01000275.1 GCA_003477345.1 Succinivibrionaceae bacterium
TCGCCTCTTCGGTAGAAGAGATCAAAGAAAACATTCACAATGTCGGCTATCCGTGCGTTATGAAGCCGGTTATGAGCTCCTCAGGCAAAGGTCAGAGCGTCTTAAAATCAGAAGGCGATATCGAGCGCTGCTTTGAAAACGCCTGTGAAAACGGCCGCGGCGGAGCCAGTCGCGTAATTGTCGAAGGTTTTATTAAATTTGACCGTGAAATTACCCTGCTTACGGTAAATGCAGTGGACGGGATCCATTTCTGCAATCCTATAGGTCACCATCAGGTAGATGGCGACTACAGAGAATCCTGGCAGCCTGAACCCTTAGAAGAAGAGGTCTACATTGAAGCCAAGCGCATCGCCTCTACCGTGGTGGGTGCCTTAGGCGGCTACGGTATCTTTGGCGTCGAGATGTTCGTGTGTGGTGATCACGTGCTGTTCAGCGAGGTGTCGCCTCGTCCGCATGACACCGGCATGGTAACCATGATCTCTCAGAACAAGTCTGAGTTTGCCCTGCACGTAAGAGCCCTGCTCGGTCTGCCAGTCGGCAGAATTACCTTCTACGGTCCTTCTGCATCAGCAGCCTTCGTTGCTGAAGGCGACGGCAATATTCTTTCCTACAAGGGAATCGATGAAGCGCTGGCAATCTGCCCTTCTTCTGATATCCGCGTATTCGGCAAGCCGGAAGTGCACGGCGAAAGACGTGTGGCTGTCTGCCTGGTAAGAGAAGATTCTGTTGCCAAAGCAGTAGATGTGGCCAAACGCATGCGCGCTACCATCGAAGTTGAAATCACAAAGTCAGAAGACTTGCAGAAGAACGCTGATAAACAGTCTACCGAGGCCTAAAAATGGTGATGATACCTATTAAACGTTTTGCAACCATGGATCCTTATATTCTGGTTTCAGCCGTGAATATGCAGCTGCGCGATGAGTTCTCAAGTCTAGAAGATCTCTGCGCTGCTCAGGAAATAGATGTAAATGCCTTAAAGGAACGTCTAAAAAAATCAGGTTTTAAATACGATCAGGAACAAAGGCAGTTTAAATAGGCATGCTTCCAAGAATAGACGGTCAGTACCTTATTTTACTGTCGCAGCCTTTGAATGAGCCCGGCGTAAACGCCCGCAGTGCGGGCTATTTTGGTCAGCATTATGATGCAGGCTTCAATCAGGTAGGTCAGAGCTTGGATATAAGGGTCAAGCTGCCCTTAAGAGTGCTGCCAAACCCCGGCTACCTGTTCTCCTTAGGTATTGATCCGCATTCCTGCCAGAAAGGACTTGAAGAAATCAAAGCTTTAGAACAGGTAAATGCCCTGCTGTCCTCTGACAATCTGGACGTTTTCACCTGGTCCTCAAGACACTTAGAATCCATAGATGCCGCCTGTCTTAGAAACTTCAGAAAAGCCAGTCTGCTCTACAGCTGCCGCTCACTTACCGATCTGAATGTCGTACTCAAGGTCTGCGCCCTGTTCGGCAGCCTGAAAATCAAAGCCACCGAATCGCTAAAGGATGCCGCGCTGCAGCTTGGCTACAGCGGCAGTTTCGTCAAAGGCGTCAACTCGGACAGAACCGCGGCACTGATGCACATTCTTAAAACAATCTCCGAGAATGATCCTGCGATTCTGCAGTTTTTCATGCATTCGGTGCAGGCCAAGGTTGATCTTATAAAAAGGACTATCGCTCAGGGCAAGTTTCTCGTAGATGTGGACAGCAAAGGCATCCTTGAAGTGGTAAAACCTTTAAATATAGAAGATCATCTGCTAGAGAGCGTCTGCTGCAACGGCAGCGAGGTCTACCTAAAATATCTCAAGCTTTCTGACTCGCCTCTGCTTGCGCCTGTCTCTCTTCTGACAGAGCAGCGGCAGATGGATAACAACTTCAGTCTTGCACATGCCATAGAGATGATAAATAGCTGCGATCTCACTGCTCTTGCCAAACCAAGACTGCCTTTTCAGTATTTATTTTTTAAACAGCTTAGTGACGCTGAAAAGCAGGATTATCAGAAAAATCTAAACAAAGATCCGCGCGCTATTGACATGCTCATGAGCGGCTCTGGACAGTACCGATCACTTGCCTTTCTGTGCAGAGCAGACAACAGCTCAGGCTCCCTTGTGGAAAATGAGCGAATCAGCTTTGAAAACTTTACCATCAAGGAAATCCGTCAGCATATAAATGAATACCTCACAGGCTGCAAAAGCCTGAGATCGATTGCTGATCCGGAAAATGAGGCTGACACCGCTCTGTATAACAGGATCGAAAGATATCCATACGATCTGTAAAACGCCTTTGCGTCTGTATTTCTATAAGGATAAATTTTAAAAACTTCCACTTTGATCTGCTTAAAAAATAGTGATTGGCTTCACATTTCGATTTTTCCAAACCTGTAAATTCAGAATTTTCGTATCTAAAAAATTCAGAATGTCAAAATCGCTATTGAGTGCAAACACAAAATGTGACGTACATCACATAACAGCTCAGATATTAATGAGACCCAGATCACAAATCAGCCTCAAGATTTCAATTTGGGCCTTCTGCCTGACTTTTTTTAAATTCGATTGATTTTCAACAATAAATTAATTAATAGAAAACTGACTTTTGACAATTTGCTATCAAAATTAGCATATTGCCCATCTTGCATACAGGAAATTACCAAACCGGGTAAATTTGGGTTGGCTGTCACAAATACAGCAAAATACTATGATTTTTTTAGGATTTTTACCGATAACTAATTTGACAACGCTAGTTTCATAATCTATCTTTGTTATTAGGTAACTGCGTCCTCGTAACGCAATAGGAGAATGTATGAAAAGATTACAACAATTACTAGGAATGATTGCACTTGCTAGCTCTTTCGTGCTAGCCGGCTGCACCAGTCCTAATGATGCATCTCCAGAAAATTTCACAAATGCCATCAATAATGCAATGGCATCTGTAGCACCAGCAATCCTGCCAACTCCTGGCAAAGTAACCAGAGCAGAAGACAGAACCGCTCTTTTAGAAGATCCGGATGCTTTTGAAAATTCAGAAAAGGAATACACCCGAGAAGAGCGCCAGAGCTTAAAGCGTCAGATAACCTACGCCCGTCTGCTGCAGAGCTCAGGCTTATTAACCATGGAGCCAACCAAGTATCGCTATACTGACTATAACGGCTTAATGCACGAAGTTGTAGGCTTCAAGATTAAGTTCTCAGCCAAGTATGCCAAAGACGTGATCCTGCTGCCTAATCACAAGCTGGGACTTAACGCAGGCTACTACGGCGTAGACTCAATCGTTAAATACACCGAGCCGGTTCCAGGCAAGAATGGCATGCTGGTTACCAAGGTCACCTATAAAAAGGCAATCGTCAGCAGACCAGAATGGGCTACCGACACAGTAATTGACTACTCAGGCATCAAGAAGAAACTCAAAGGCAACGTTTCTGTAAAGCTTCAGCTGACCTCCATCGGATGGGATGTTGAAGGCATGAATGAAAATGACAGCCAGAAAGCTGCCAGATCAATTCGCTACAGCCTGCGTACGAACTCGAAGAGATAAATCCATATAACCTCCTTAAATGTTTATTCCCGTGCTTCACGGGAATTTTTTTGTCTGGGCTTTTTATAGGCCTATAAAAAAACGCCGTGATTTTATAAAACCACAGCGTTCTTTGTCTAATTGACGCTATCAGCTTTTCAAGGCAGCGGTTCTGCGCCCTGCGGTCTTTCTTGCTGTAGTCTTTTTAGCAGCAGGTTTCTTAGCGACAGTTTTACCCGATGCCTTGGCACTTGCCTTCCAGGCTCCGGAGGCTTCATCGTAGATAGCGGTCCAGCCTGACGGTTTACCGTCCTTTAACAGCGAGATGATGTACTGCTGCTTGAACTTACGCGAGAATCTTACCTCAGTTGGATTGCCCTCAGGGTCGATCTCCGGAGCATCAGCCAGATAGTAGAACTTAGGAGAGATTCTGTCTCTGAAGCGTTTTAATTCGGCA
>DMTG01000235.1 GCA_003477345.1 Succinivibrionaceae bacterium
CTACAGTTGTGAAAACTATAGATGATTTGGTAAATGGGTAGAACTTAATTTCTTAAGTTCTTGGGCATGCTTAGAAATATAAGCTAAGATAATAGGTATAAGTTTTCAATAGCCCACGCTAGCTTAATATTTTCTGCAAAAAAGGAATTTTTTTTGATGAAAAAAGTTGATTCAGACCAGATAGAGAAATATCTCAGTTTAAAAAACGCTCCCAAAGGCGATCCAGAAAAGAATTTCAAGGTAGCGCTGTATTTAGTTGCCTGCTGTTTTCATCCGGATTTCAGTGATGCCAGCAATTTCGGCGTTCTGGCCAATCTTTTAGGATCTGTAGGCTATAAGGGAAAATTAAGTGAACTAGGGCGTGATGACTATCAGAATACGCTTGAAGATCTCTGCGCTAAAAAAGCTCTTATGAAGCTTGGCAGCTTTGAGGTTTACGCAGCTCCCTCACAGGTAAAATGCATTGAATCTCAGATCAGGGTGCGTGAAGAAAAAGACCTGTATGGAATCTATGGCGAAGATAAGGGCTATTATGTCTTTTTCATAGAGGATGAAGACGGCAGCAGCTACGATCTGAGAAGCAAATACGTTATGCTGCCGAAGGATGAAGTAAAGGCCTACTGCATTCAAGGCTCCGGTGTTGCTTATATGGACACGCTCCTGAAGAAGAGGGCCTGTGTTTTAGGCAGACTGCAGCTTATAGGCGGAAAAAACCGCTATGCAAAATTAAATCCTGATGAAAAGAATCTTGGGGATATTCAGTTTGAATTTGCCTCTAAGGAAGATGTAGGCGATGCCAAGTCTGGTGATGTGGTGGTGGCCGAGATTTTATCAAGGAACAACGGGGGCTGCTTTGTAAAGACGCGTGAGGTGGTAAAGAACCTCGGCGATCTTAACAGCATCATAGTCATGGCCGTGCTTAGAAACGACATCCCGTCTGACTGGCCTTCTAACCTTCTGCGTTCTACCTCCAGAATCCCTACTGAAGTTTCTGAGGAGGACTGGAGAGGCAGAGAAGATTTAAGAAGTCTGCCTCTGGTGACTATTGACGGTGAAGATGCCCGCGATTTTGATGACGCGGTATACTGCCGCAGAGAAGGCAGAGACTGGCGCCTGTTTGTAGCCATTGCTGATGTGTCCTACTATGTGAAGCCTGGTACTCTTTTAGACAAGGAAGCCATGGTGCGCTGCAACAGCTGCTACTTCCCGAATTATGTAATTCCGATGCTGCCTGAGAAGCTGAGCAACGGTATCTGCTCTTTAAATCCTGATGTTGACCGCCTGTGCATGGTCTGTGAAATGCTTATCGACAATCAGGGCAAGCAGAAAGAATCCCGTTTCTATCCTGCCGTTATGCGTTCTCATGCCAGACTTACCTATACAGAAGCCTGGCAGATGATTTCCACGGGTACAACTTCAATTGAAGAGCATCAGGAAATCACCGGCGATATTAAAAATCTTTATGAGCTCTATAAGATTTTAGACAAGAACAGAGTACGCCGCGGAGGCATAAGCATAGAAGGCCATGAAGTGCATTTCCTGTTTGACGAAAACAAGGAGATTGCAGGAATTGAACCTCTAATCCGCAATGACGCGCATAAGCTGATTGAAGAGTGCATGGTGGCGGCCAATGTGGCTGCGGCTACCTTTGTCGCTGAAAACAAGTCGCAGACTTTATACCGTGTGCATGCCAAACCTACTGAAAAGAAGCTTGGCATGCTGATATCTCAGCTGGCAAGGTATGGTCTGTCCCTAACCGGCGGGGATGATCCCAAGCCTTCAGATTTTGCCAAACTCTATGCCGCAATTGCCAACCGTCAGGATGCCGATATCATCGGTGAATTCCTGCTGCGCAGCATGTCCAAGGCTGAATACACTCCTGAGAATATAGGTCACTTCGGTCTGGCCCTTGATAAATATGCGCACTTCACCTCTCCTATAAGAAGATATGCCGATCTGCAGCTGCACCGTACCATCAAGTACATATTAGAGAAAAAGCAGAAATGCTCCTGGGGTAAAATCGGAGCCAAATCCTATACCAAGCCTGAGCTTATTGCCTTAGGCACCAAGTGCACCCAGCGAGAGCTGGCGGCTGATACTGCTGAAAGGGAAGTTGACAGTGAATTAACCTGTATCTATCTTGAGAAATTCATCGGTGAAAAATTCACCGGCACCATTACCGCCTGCACCGGCTTTGGTGTGTTTGTACGTTTAAACGACTTCATGATAGACGGCATGATTTACATAGGCAATTTCTCCTCCTATGTGGGCATCAACGAGCAGAATCAGACCCTGACAGAAGGCAACAGGACTTACCGTGTAGGTGACGAAATTGAGGTGATTCTGGCCGCAGTGGATGCACAGCAGCATAAGCTTGATCTGCTGCCTTATTATGAAAATCAGAAGAACTGGAAGAAGCGCGTTGTTGAGAAGAATATCTCAAGCCGCGACAAATCCGAGCAGCGCCGTCGTAAAGCCCAGAAAGACACTGCGCCTCTTGATAAAGAAAAGTTCCTGCACAAAATTGCAGATATTTCCCGTCCTGTAGAAGCGACAGAAGCTGATATTGTAAAACGCGTCAAAACCAAGGATGACTGGTCTTCAGAGCTGATGGCTGCTGATCATTATGTGAATCCTTTAAAGATGCCGTCGCGTTCTACTAAGATGTCATATATAAAGTCTAAGAAAAAGTCTGCTTTTTCAGGTGGTAAAGGCAAGAAAAAACGCTGATCGTTTTTCTTGTATGCTGTGGCCGATTCTGCTTGAATATTTGCAGGATTGTGTCTACTATGTACACATTTGAAAAACGAATCATCAAGATCTGGTCATGTATGAGACTCAACACTTAGAATCTCTGCATGACCAATTCCATCCTTACAGCAGAACCAGCCGTAACATAGAAATAATCTTGGTTCTGCCTAAATAATTCATAACCTACGGAACATAACATGTTATACAAGAAAAAGAACCGCAACCGCGAAATTATCTACGGTATCAATGCCGTAACCTCTGCTCTTGAAAATGAACCAGACAAGATCACCGCCGCCTGGCTAGTGAAAGGCCGTGAAGATGATCGCCGCATTATGAAAATCGAACAGATGCTCAATCAGTACGGCATCAAGGTTCAGAGTGCCATGCGCCACTTTATGGATGAGAAAAGTGAAGGCGGAGTTCATCAGGGTGTAATCATTGAAATGGTAGCCACCCCTCCTAAAGATGAGCATTTTCTTGAAGATATGGTGGAGGCTGCTGAAAATGAAGACAGTAGCGATTTATATCTGGTTTTAGACGGGGTAACTGATCCTCACAACCTGGGCGCTGCTATGAGATCAGCCTGGGCTGCCGGTGCAAAGGCTGTGATTGTTCCAAAGGATAAATCCGCACCTTTCTCTCCTGTTGCCAGAAAGACAGCCTCAGGCGCTGCTGCTGTTGTGCCTCTGATTGCGGTAACTAATCTTGCAAGAGCTCTTAATTTCTTAAAAGAGCATGGGGTAGAAGTTGTAGGAATGGCAGGTGAGTCTGCTGGCAGTATCTTCGAGCATGAATTTTCAAGAAAGACTGCCATCGTGATGGGATCAGAAGAAAGCGGCATGCGCCGTCTTACTAGAGAGAACTGCGATGCCATTGTAAAAATTCCGATGGCAGACGGGGTAGAAAGTCTCAATGTATCAGTAGCAGCCGGTATCGCTCTGTTTGAGGTAGTACGCAGAAACAGCCTAAAACAGGATTAAGCG
>DMTG01000168.1 GCA_003477345.1 Succinivibrionaceae bacterium
TGCCGAAATTCTTGAATTCATCAAGCCTACACTGAAAGCTCAAGGATTAGATCTGACTATAGTTGAGTTTAACGACTATGTGCAGCCTAATCTGGCTACCGATGAAAAAGAGCTCGATCTCAACTTCTTCCAGCATCGCCCATATCTTGAGAACTTCATAAAAGATCACGGCGTAAATCTCGTGGAGGTGGGTGCCATTCACATTGAGCCAATGGGTGTTTATTCAAGCAAAATAAAAGATTTAAAAGATCTGAAAGAAGGTGCTTCTGTAGCAATTCCTAATGATCCTACCAACGGCGGACGCGCTCTTCTGCTGCTGCAGTCAGCAGGTCTCATCTCTCTTGAAGATCCAAAAAGCATTACTGCTACACCTTTAGATGTAGTTAAGAACCCAAAGAAACTTGATATTAAAGAGTTAGAAGCTCCTCAGCTGCCTCGTTCCCTCGATGAGGTTGATATTGCAGTTATCAATACCAACTATGCAATTCAGGCCAAGCTCAATCCGCTGAAAGATGCAATTTACATCGAAGGCAGTGATTCTCCTTATGTGAATATTGTGGTAGGCAATCCTGAAAGCGCCAAGAAAGCTGATGTAAAGAAAGTTGTAGATGCTCTGAAAACACCAGAAGTTAAGAAATTCATCGAAGAAAAATACAATGGTGCTGTAGTTCCTGCTTTCTAGTAACTATCAAAGTTTCAGTTCTATTATTTATAATTTTAAAGGCTGTTAATATTGTTTTAGCAGCCTTTTTGTATAAATAGGGTATAAAACATGAAACAAAGAATTGATAACTTAGGTCTCTGAGAATTATTTTCTGCTTAATGCACAAAAAATACTTATAAAGTACAATTATATAAAGTTTTGTAAGCTAAAATTTTTAGGTATCTCAGACTGACATTGAATTTATAATTTCTGAAAATATTATGGCGTTTGATCACAAGGCATTTTTAAAAACTGTTCCTAACCGTCCAGGTTCATACAGAATGTACAGTGACGATGAAACCGTTATTTACGTTGGTAAGGCCAAAGATCTCAAAAAGCGTCTGTCTCAGTATTTCTTAAGCAATGTAAATTCCAAGACCCGGGCGCTGGTGTCGCATATTCATCACATAGAATTTACAGTCACATTTTCAGAGGCTGAAGCGCTTATACTTGAAAATAACCTTATAAAAAAGTACCAGCCTCACTACAATATTCTTTTGCGTGATGACAAGTCCTATCCATATCTGCTTTTAACTACTCATCACCGTCATCCCGGAATCTATTACCACAGAGGCGCCCGCAAGCTTGAAGGGGAATATTACGGACCATTTCCTGATGCCTCTGCGGTAAAGGAAAGTCTTAGACTGCTGCAGAAACTATTTCCTATAAGACAGTGTGCTGACAATGTCTATGAGCACCGTTCAAGACCCTGCCTGATGGCTCAGATAGGCAAATGTCTGGCTCCCTGCGTACCTATGAGCGAGGCTGCAGAGAAAAACTATGCAAGACAGGTAGATAATCTCAAGCTGTTTTTAAAAGGCAAGAATCAGGAGCTTCTTAACAAGCTTTCTGATGAAATGGAGCAGCTCTCTGCCAGCCTGCAGTTTGAGGAGGCGGCTCAGGTTCGCGATCAGCTGCTCGCGCTGCGCAGAGTACAGGAATCCCAGTCTGTATCTGGTGATTTAATGTTTGATATTGATGTGGTAGCTCACGCTGTAGCCAATGGTCTTGCCTGTGTGCATGTGCTGTTTGTAAGAAAGGGCAGAATTATTGGAACCCGCTCCTACTATCCTAAATTCGAAGGTGAAGAGAGCAGTGCGGATGTTTTATCCTCATTTCTGCAGCAGTTTTATCTGAGTGAGGAAAGAGCCTCGATGTATCCAAAGGAAATCATCATTGATGAGACTGTTGACTCTCTGGATACACTGACTGAAGCTATCGCAAGTGTTGCGGAACGTTCTATAAAAATATTAACTGATGTTCGTACAGAAAGAGCCCAGTACTTAAGGCTTGCAAAAGAAAATGCGCTGGCCTCGCTTAATGCAAAGCTGGCCTCGAAAAGTACCGCTAAAAATCGCATAGATTCCCTGAAGAAGCTGCTTAATATTGACACTGTAAACCACATGGAATGCTTTGATATTTCGCACACCATGGGTGAATTAACAGTAGCCTCCTGCGTAAATTTCAATCAGGAAGGGCCTGACAGTTCAAGATACCGCCGCTTTAATATTGAAGGCATTACACCAGGCGATGATTTTGCCGCCATGCATCAGGTGCTGACGAGAAGGTATAAAGATCCTAAAAAGAGTGAAATCCCTGAAATAGTCTTCATTGACGGCGGTCCCGGACAGCTCAAGCAGGCTGAAGATGTAATCGGAGATTTGTTTAAGGACAGCGGGGTTGCTCCTCCTCTTATTGTGGCTGTAGCCAAGGGAGAGGGCAGAAAGGCAGGACTTGAGACTCTTATAAGAGGCTATACTCACGAGCAATACCATCTGTCCTTAGCTGATCCTGCTCTGCAGCTGGTGCTTCACATAAGAGACGAGTCGCACCGTTTTGCGATTACCGGGCACAGAAACCGGCGCACCAAAGCGCAGTCTCATTCTATTCTGCAGGATATTCCAGGTGTTGGAAGCAAAAGACGTCAGGCGCTTTTGAAACATCTTGGAGGACTTAGGGAAATAAAGAGGGCAGGAATTGATGATCTGGCCAAGGTTCCAGGAATAAGCAGGGAGCTTGCCAAAAGTATCTATGATGCCCTGCATTCCTAGTATTCAGCTTTACTTTAAGCAAAGCTGAATATTTTACCAAATTGTGCCCGAAAAGCCCCTGGCTTCAGCCATGGGGAGCTGTCAATTAGCACTAATTACGGCAGATGGAATCTATCCAGCTGAAAAGTTCATCAAGATCGTAGTCTCCGTCGTGACCGAAGCCCCAGGGAGCTGAAAAATCCACATCAACGCCCTGATTCTCAAGTGCAAGGGCCAGAATAGCAGGGATAGCAATCGAGGTATCTCTGTCCTTGGCTCCGTGGCGTATCCTCCAGTGCTGTGCTGTTTTGACACCTTCTCTGCCAATAAAATTCATTGGATTCATCAGGTGAATTATTTCTTCAGGCGCAAAAGATTCCGCACTGGTGCCTTTGGTCATAAGATAATTGCTAAAATGCAGCGGCTTGTTGTCTACGACAGCAAATTCATCATTTTCCCCTGAAGATAAGTCAAACTTGTCAAAGGCAGGAGTGGCTTTCATTCTGGTGGCCCAGACGGCGTATTTCTTGAGATCTACGCTGGTAACCGCACCACTGTCTATGGTCAGCCAGTTTAGATTATTTAGATTCTTTCCCTGCCTGATGGCTTCTTCAGCACTGTCCTGATAGACTTTTTTTATGTAATCAGCAAATGTGCCTTCGCCGTTTGGATTGAGGGTCAGCTTATTACCGTTTTAATCCTGCAGATTCAGTGAATTTACATAGGTTATAAACAGTTTTTTAAGTTCTCGCGAGGCAGCTATCTGTGTATCGGACATCTTCGCTGCTTCTATACTTTCCATAGGAGCGTTTTCAGGACGATCGGCTGCAGGCGGCATCTGTCCTCTAGCTTCAGGAGGATTGCCTGCTGGTTTGCCGTCAGGCTCCGGCGGATTATTGTGTTTTACCTGATGATATTCGTTTACACCTGAAAAAATCCATTCATAGGCAGCATCTGCATTTTCAAGATTGGTAATAGGGCAGTAGGCTGAAACGGCATATACGTCATCAGGGGCGCTGGCTGCGCCTACGTATTTTAGATAAAGATCATAGTCATGAGAATTTCCTGATGCGCCAATCAGAGTAGAGAGGGCGCCTCCTGCGCTGGTTCCGTTGACAATAATTCTGTTAACGTCTCCTGCCGGCAGCCTGTCATGGTTGTATCTTAGATACCTTACGGCAGCTTTGTAATCAACAATAAACGCTGGTGCCTTGCCAACGTATCTGCCGTTTTCGTCTTTTGTCGACCTGCCTCTTACAGCAGGGGCTACAACAACATAGCCATGGGCCAGGGCAGCTAAGGTAGCGTCCTGTCGGCCTCTTATTGCTTTATCAGTGGGAGCCTTTATAGGGCCTGGCATATATCCGCCTACACCGTTAGGCATAAAAATAGGTGCTGAGTGTGCGGAATATCCGTTTATTGTGCCGCCTTCAAGATAGGCTTTTGGTACATATATAGACAGTATTTCTGAAGAAATATCAGCAGGATTTGATACGTAAACGATATTTTCGTACGCTCTGTATTCTATTTTCTGGCCGTTTAGGAATAAAAAACTATCTGTAAATCTGTTCGGATTGAAATTGAGAGAATATAGCTTTTTGTAAGTAACGCTGTTGTTCTGATTGGAATTTGCTGCTGCAGTCATTGAAACAGTCTCAGCTGAAGCTGTATTTATCAGGGCTATTACCAAAGCTGATGCCAGAGCTTTTGTAAAAGTTTTTTTAATTATCGCTTTCATTTTTATAAACCTGTTCTGTAGTCTGTTCTGCAGATTATTATTTCAAAAAATTAGCGCAAACTTAG
>DMTG01000128.1 GCA_003477345.1 Succinivibrionaceae bacterium
AGCGGCGCACTAAGCTTTGCAACATCTGCAATAATTTTTAAACGCCCGTTTAATGTATCTGTCTCGCTCTGAGTTGCAGATACCATAAGTCCATTAATGGCGCCAATCAGAGAAGAGTATGAAGAATTAAACTGATTTTTGGCAGATACATAGGTCACTCGGTAATTTTCAAGCTGCTGAGCCACAGAATTCAATATTTTAAAGTTGGCGTCATAGGTTTCAGACAAAGCGACATATGGACAGGATATTCTGGTAACGCGAATGCTTTCCTGCATATCAGCAATAAGTTTAGCTTTATTATGCTCGCCTCCCGTTAAAACTAAAAATACCGAATCATTCCAGTTTTCCAGTGCCGCCTCTGTGTTCGGATTTGCTTCATAGTCTAATAAGATCTTGTAATTTCCTGCCTTCAGCATAGTCTGCAGGAATTTGCTTCTCGCATCATCAAGGGCATTGCGGTTATTCCAGAATTCAGACAGGATCACCTTGATGCGCATCATCTGAGACTGGCTGTAGAATTTATTGTCTTCCTGAAGGTCAGACAGAAAAGAAGTAACATTGACATAGTCTCCTCTGGCCTCCTGCTTTGAGGAGGAACGATGAATGTTTTCAATCAGGCTTTTAAGACGGTCAATGTTAACGAATGTCCTCTGCGTCTGCAGAATAGTTGGAATAGAGGTAGCTACCAGCTCACTTGAATCATTGCTTACTTTTTTGAATTCTGTATAAAAGAATCCAGTCATTGCAGTAATCAAAATAATAAAGGGCACAAATAAAAGCAGAATAAACGACTGAACTTTTATAATGCGCTTGCTTTGAAGAAATTCGACTGCGTCATTGTGCAGAGAATTGAAATTTTTTTTACTTTTTTTAAATAACATTGATTTTTTATCGTTCACTAAAAGTGTATAAACGGAAAATATTTCATCTCAAGGGCCTGATATGTTCCCTTGGATTTTAGTTCATTTAATGCATTATTTATCGCTTTTATATTGGCTTTGGCTCTTTTATCCGCCCTTACCACCACACGGGCATAAACATTGTTAAGTCCCATAAAGCCATCCTGATTTACGGCATAGAACTCTGCAACATTACTATACTCAGAGAGCTGTTTCATGCTGTCAAAACCTGAAACACTGTCAAGACATATAAAATCAAGGTATCCTGCCTGTAAATCATCAAACATCGCCTGATTGCTCGAATACGCCTTCAACTCGGCTATCTCGTCTTTTTTTAAGAGTTCCGCAAGCTTAGAAAAAATAACCGTGCCTATTTTGGATCCGACTGATTTACCGGCAAGATCACCGCTTCCTATAGAATAATAGGAGCTGTCTTTGGTGAAAAAAACAGGATGTGCTGAATAATAAGGATCAGAAAAAGATAATTTATGTGACTTTGCCAGCACATCGCCAACAGACGCCATGGCAAAGTCTACTCTGCCGTCTACCAGCATCTGTTCTATAGAGTCAGCTGTTCCTGATGCAATAAGGCAGTTGCGCTTGTGGTCATTGCATAATTCTTTTGCAACATCCACTGCAAAGCCGTCATACTGATGAGTTATGAAATTCCAGTGGGCAAAAACCCCCTCATCTTCGAGAATTCCGATTACCAGAGTATCTTTGCTGTCATCGTCGAGAATGCTTACCGAATTATCTGCTGCAACTGGAGCTGCCAGACAGAAAAAAAGGAAAGCTGTAAAACTTTTCAGATGATCAATCATAATCTTGTTACTAACCCAGCAATAAAACTTGATAAATTCTGATAAATTTTAGACTATTAGGTTAAATTATAATGTGCACTATGCCTTATATCAGTCAACTGACTGTTATTACCTAAAAAATGCAGCAGCTACATTTAATAAATCCTTAGTCTTTTCAGAAAGATACTCTAAATAAGACCATTTTTGGTTTCTTTTTGCTCTGCATAATACTATTTTCAGACCTGTACATCACCAGCAAATATTAGATTGTTTTGAAAAACAGAATAATATTTCTAAGAGAGGATTCTGCAGTAATGATGTATAATTTCAGACTTGAATTTACTTTTAATCTTTAATCCTGCAAACGCCTGATGTGGCGGACAGATAAAAGTTTAGACAGGATATTAAATAAAAGGACATAGTTGTGGCAGAAAAACTCGAGATCAGCCCGGTTGCTAACCTTCCAACCAAATTTGGAATGTTCAATATTATTACCTTCAGAGATGTCAATTTACTCGATCATGCAGTGATCTTCATGGGAGATCTGGCAGACGGAAAGCCGGTTCTGTGCAGAATTCACTCAGAATGTCTGACTGGAGATGTCTTTGGAAGCATGCGCTGTGACTGTGGTTTTCAGCTTGCTGCTGCCCTTGGAATGATTGCCAAAGAAGGCCGCGGCGCCCTGCTCTATATGCGCCAGGAAGGAAGAGGAATTGGTCTTTTTAATAAAATCAGAGCCTATAAACTCCAGGATGACGGTCTTGATACAGTAGACGCCAACCTGCAGCTTGGTTTCCCTGCAGATGCCAGACATTACGGCATGTGCGCCAATATTATGAAATCACTGGGATTTACCAAAGTTATTCTCATGACCAACAACCCTGAAAAAATTGATTCGCTTTCAAGGCACGGCATAGAAATAGTTGAAAGACGCGCCCTTGAGTACGGCAGAAACAAATACAACGAGGGTTATCTTGATACCAAGG
>DMTG01000061.1 GCA_003477345.1 Succinivibrionaceae bacterium
GATGCAAGCCATGGCAGAACAGCCGATGATAACAATTACCATCAGAGTAAAATTCTGAATCAGCTCAGGCATAGCTTCAGGAAGCAGAACCTTGGTTATGATTTTAGAGGGAGGAGTTCCCATCGACTGAGCAGCTTCTATCAGACCATAAGGCACGGTGCGCAGAGAGGTTTCAACCAGTCTGCTTAAAAAAGGAATCGTGGATACTGTAAGCGGAACAATGGCTGCGGTAGTGCCGATACTGGTACCAACTAAAAATTTGGTTATAGGAATAATTGCCACCATCAGAATAATAAACGGCACCGAGCGAGAAGCATTGACGACAGCCCCCAGTACGCTGTAGAACTTTGGAGAATCCCAGAAATAACCTTTTGAAGTTACCAGCAGAATTATTCCCAGAGGAACCCCGCCGATTATAGACAGCAGTGAGGCAATGACAACCATATACAGGGTATCAAGGGTACCGGTAGTGAGCATGGCTGTAATTTTAGCAGTACTAGAGGATATGCCCATTTCCATTAAAAAATCTATCATGTTAGTCCTCAAGCAAATCGGCAGAATCATCAATCTGAGAATTCTGGCTTTCAAAACCTAAAAAGGTCATTTTATAAACGCGGCCGCGTAATTCTTCCAGTGTTCTTTCTATAAGCTCTTTGTCACCGTCTATCTCGCATATAAGAAACCCAAGTGGCTCTTTACTTATATGATTTATAGTTCCCGCTATAATGCTGATCTTTACCTTGAGCAGAGTTGAAACCTCAACTATGACCGGATCATTAGCTCTCTCACCTCTGAAAATAAGCTCTACAAGTCCCCTGTCTCCCTCGTGGTATTCAGAAGACAGCTTTGTATATGCAAGCAGATCGTTAAGATCTTTTCTTACCGCGGCATCGACAAGTTTCCGTGTCAGATCATTTTTAGGATTTGCAAAAATCTCAAGCGCACTGTTTATCTCCGAGATTACGCCCCCGTCAATGACGGCAACCCGGTCACAGCATTCTTTTATGACTTCCATCTGATGAGTAATGATGACAATTGTCAGCCCGAGTTTTTTTCTTAAGGATCTGAGCAGTTTTAAAATGGAACTGGTAGTTTTAGGATCGAGAGCTGAAGTAGCCTCGTCACAGAGAAGAACCTTTGGATTTGAAGCCAGAGCTCTGGCTATTGCAACTCTCTGTTTCTGTCCGCCTGACAGCTGGGACGGGTACACATCGGCCTTGTCAGAAAGTCCTACCAGAGAGAGAAGTTCTTTAACTCTCCCGTCTATTTTTTCTTTGGTATTGGTTTTATCAAGGGTCAGAGGGAAAGCCACATTCTTAGCGACAGTACACGATGATAGCAAGTTAAAGCTCTGAAATATCATGCTGATATCGCGACGAGCCAAAAGGAGCTGTTTCTCGTTGAGCGCAGTCATTTCCTGACCGTTTACAAATACGCTGCCGGCAGTCGGCCTCTCGAGCATATTTATAATGCGCACCAGAGTTGACTTTCCCGCTCCGGAAAGGCCGATTACTCCAAAAATCTCTCCCTTTTCGATTTTCAGATTTACGCCTTTTAAAGCAGGGACCTGCTGTCCATTGTCAAGGACATATGTCTTTTCTATATTTTTTAGTTCTATCAAATTATAAAGCCTCGGAAAAATACTTAGCGTATTGTAACACAGCAGCTTTTACCTTTGCCTCTAAATATTGCCCTTCTGCGACAGTTAAAATCACTCATTAACCTATGTATTATCTAAGTTTTATCATCTATGATGATAGACATGGAGTCTGCATGCAAAGACACCTTCAAAAACGTTTTATATTTCATTTAAATTTGAATGACGAACTGTCAAATATGTGATATAAAAGGAATATAATTTTACTAACTAAACAATAAAAAACAAAATAGGAGTTTTCAAGTAGTTAATGCTTTGAAAGCTGAATGATGCCATGAGTATTTTTTCCTCATTCAAAAATATAGTTGGCACAGGCAAGAGTAAATTTACTGCCAAGCCATCGTTATTTCATAACGTAAAGCTGCGTAATCCAGAAGAGCGAAATGAACCTACCATGTTCGCAGATGAGAGTTCTGGCTACAGTGAAACTCCGTCTAACCTTCCAAATCAGAATTATCAGGGACAGCATTACTACCAGAATGAAGAACCTCAGACAGAAACTGCCATGGCAGATTCTGAAACTGTCCGCGATAAGGATCATATCTACATAAGCCCGGGCGAACCGCTTGACGGCAGCAGAGCCAAAGCCAAAGAAGAAAGCAATATTGAAGAAATTTATGACGGGCCTGTATATAAATACGGTCCTGTAGCAAAAGAGACTCCTGATAATACAGAAGAGCCTGTATATAAAGTAGGAGCTGAGCCTAGAGTATTTGATGATACTCCCCCGGTATACAAATGCGGACCTGAAAACGTTAAAAAAGCCGACGATTCAGAACCTGTATACAAAGTAGGAGCCGAGCCTAGAGTAATTGACGACACTCCTGTCGTATATAAATTCGGACCGGATCCTGAAAAAATCAAAGCAATTCAGGAACAGCCTGTACCTGAATACCGCATAGGTCCTGCCGACAGAACGCAGAATGCAGAAAAAAACAAATCTGATCTGGTAG
>DMTG01000174.1 GCA_003477345.1 Succinivibrionaceae bacterium
ACGCTTTTGTCATCATTAGGAACTTTAAGAATCGGTATAATGATGAAAGAAACTGCAATCAGAAAAATGTATACAGAAATTGTGATCAAAAAACCTATAAGCAGGGAATATCCTCTTATGGTACTCTCCTCATCCATACCTGCTGAAAGAATCATAGCCGGAGTGGCGACATTAACGACTATCCATGAGAGATTCCCAGCATTGTCATCACTGATAAAGTTTTTTTTGCCACAGAGAAATCCAACTCCAATTATTATGAATAAAACAACCATCTGCTGAACAAGGATCATTAGAGTTTATCCCCTTAAATATAATAATTTAGAGAAAATCACCAGCCTCTCTCAAAGATGATAGAATAATTATACAAAAAAAACAAATGTTATCTTGCTAAAAAGTCACCATTTTCAGAAAGGTTTATGTTATGATCTCATTTTTATGGCACCCAGGCTCTTATTCGTTTTTTCCTTTTTCTAGAGGTTTTAACGATACATTTATATATTTTATCGAAAAACGATAAATAATTGTTGACAAACGGTTCAATGGATGGTATAAATTAATTATCGACAAACATTAAATATTTAAATGTAACCATAAACACCTGTAAACAAAAAGAAAAAGATGAACGTGAAGGAGAATATCATGGAAAACACAAAAATCAATAAGATCAAGAAATCAGCATCTGTAATGGCGACAGTATTAAAGGTAGTGAGGGTGATCTTCACAGTGGTAGCTATCATCTGTCTGGTATGCGGTATCATTTGTTTTTTTGCAACAGGCAAAACAGAAGGAACTGTCATGTATGACAACGGACAGGTCCGCATTCTTCTTCCGGTTTCGGAAGCAGATTATGTGGAAGGTAACGGCTTTGATTTCATCAATTCATTCGGAATTAAAGATGTAGCAGTTTGGGGCGGATTAAACTGCCTTGCAGCAACTGTTCTTTTGGCTGTACTCGCTGTGCTATTTAACATCATTCGCAAAGTATTTGTGGAGATCAAGGAAAGCGATACCCCGTTCACCGAGAGCATTCAGAAACGCCTGAAGATCACTGCTATCCTTGTAACTATAATGACCATCTTTGAGAGCATTGGTCTTGCAGTAATTGTGGCACTCAGCTTCTGGTGCGTATATTGCATCTTCGGCTATGGTATCGAGCTTCAGAAAAATGAAGATGAGACATTATAAAGGAGGCTGCCATGGGAAAAATCATATTGAGACTGGACCGCGTTATGGCGGATCGTAAAATGAGCTTGAATGAGCTGTCCGAGAAGGTGGGCGTTACCAACGTGAATCTTTCCAAAATAAAAACCGGTAAAGTCAGTGCTATCCGATTCTCCACTTTGGAAGCTATCTGCGATGCTCTGCACTGTCAGCCCGGAGACATTCTGGAATACGACCCGGAAGCAACCGAATAGAGTGGACCGGGAGCAATGATGGAGATGTTGTTTAAGACATGAAAAAAGACATGAAAAGAGGGAGCAATTCGCTCCCTCTTTTCATGTATGTACATTTATACCAGTTTTACCTGGAACTGTGACATAAGGTTATGCAGCTGGTTAGACTGATCAGAAAGTTCACTGGATACAGCACTTGATTCCTGGGCAGTTGCTGAATTATTTTGAATTACCTCAGAAATCTGCTCGATACCCTGATTAATTTCTCTCATATTGCTTGCCTGATGCTGAGCCATGTCTCCGGAGGTTCTCATCATTTCAGCCAGCTCATTTACGGAATCACCTATCTCATGCAATGTAATCTGTGTTTCTGCAACAATCTCATTACCGCTGTCAATTTCTGCAAGAGCGGAACTAACAAGTGCGTGGGTGCGCTGTACAGCGTCATTCGACTGCTGAGCCAGTTGTCCTATCTCCTGAGCAACAACTGCAAAGCCCTTACCTGTATCTCCGGCTCTGGCAGCTTCTATGGAAGCATTGAGAGCAAGGAGCTTGGTCTGGGATGAAATAGCTTCAATACTGTTTGCAACTTCCTGGATTTCCTTGGAAGCAGTCGTGATTCTCTGCATTGCTTCCGTAACCTGATCCATTTTATCAGCACCGTCTTTTGCTACCTTCTGGGCCGCAATTGACATCTGAACGCCCTTTGCACAATCCGCAGCCATTTTTTCTGTCTGTTCGGTTACTGTATTTACTGAAGCTGTAAGCTCCTCGACAGCTGCAGCCTGATCGGTAGCACCTTCAGCCAATTCATTGGCACCTTTGGACATGTTCTCGGCACCCTCTGAAACCCTTGCAGATGCAGCCTTAACATCATTCATGGTGTTAGAAAGCTTGTCTGTAATGGTATTCATGGACTCGCTGATTGGGCTGAAATTACCATGATAAAGATTCGGGGTAATTGTACCTATACTGAAATCGCCTTCAGAAATCTCATTAAGCGAATTTGAAATGTCATTTACGATATTCATGGATGCACGGGTTGAGTTTTCAAGATCTCTGGCCAGTATATCAAATTCATCATTGGCATGGTAATCAATAGCTACGTTAAGATCGCCTCTGGCCATTTGTTCTGCAGCCTTCGCAACCTCGTCAACAGGCATGACAACGCATTTTGTCAGCGTGTTTTGGGCATTTTTCATGAATACGATCAGCAGAATT
>DMTG01000098.1 GCA_003477345.1 Succinivibrionaceae bacterium
AAAAATGGCAAATACAATCCAAGCTATTCGCGGCATGAACGATCTTCTTCCTGAAGATACCTCTGTCTGGCAGCAGGTCGAAAAAGTACTGCGCGACAGTGTAAGTTCCTTTGGCTACAGTGAAGTCCGCATGCCGATAGTTGAAAAAACCGGCCTGTTCTGCAGGGCAATCGGAGAGGTTACTGACGTTGTAGAAAAAGAAATGTATACCTTCGAGGACAAATCTGGTGACAGTCTGTCTTTGAGACCTGAAGGTACCGCAGGCTGCGTGAGGGCCTGTCTTGAGCACAATCTCATATACAATCAGGAGCAGCGCCTGTGGTACATGGGACCAATGTTCCGTCATGAAAGACCTCAGAAAGGCAGATACCGTCAGTTTCACCAGATGGGTGTAGAGGTTTTCGGATTAAGCGGTCCTGACGCTGATGCAGAAATAATCATGCTCTCTTATGCCATCTGGAAAAAGTTCGGTATAGAAGACAAGCTTAAGCTGCAGCTTAACTCGCTGGGATCATCTGAGGAGCGCGCAGCTTACAGAGAGAGCCTTGTAAAGTTTCTTGAAGCGCATTTTGATGAGCTTGATGAGGATTCCAAGAGAAGAACTCATACCAATCCGCTGAGAGTTCTGGATACCAAGGATCCTAAAGTTATTGAGCTTTTAAAAGACGCTCCCAAGCTTTCTGATCATTTTGGCGAAGAGACTAAAGGTCATTTTCAAAAATTATGCAGTTTCCTGGATAATGCTGGGATAAAATATGAGCTCAATGACCGTCTGGTCAGAGGCCTTGACTACTACAACCTTACAGTATTTGAATGGGTAACCGATGAGCTTGGCGCTCAGGGAACTGTCTGCGGCGGCGGCCGTTATGACGGTCTTGTAGAGCAGCTTGGCGGTACTCCTACTTCAGCTGTTGGTTTTGGTATGGGTCTTGAGCGTCTTATTCTGCTTTTGACAACCTTAGGTAAAATCAAAGCCGGGAAAGATGTAGATGTCTATGTAGTAGGTACAGGTGATGGCGCTCAGCTGCGTCAGGCTGAAGTTGCAATGCAGCTTCGCGCGGCGCTTCCTTCTCTGAGAGTCATGAACCACTGCGGCGGCGGCAGCTTTAAGCGTCAGTTCAAGCGAGCTGATAAAGTAGGTGCCAGATTTGCGGTAATTATCGGAGAGCAGGAATTAGCCAATAATTCTGTTACTATAAAGGATCTCAAAGATGAAGGCTTTGGTCAGAAGGAATATGCTTTAGATGAAGCAGTAAAGGTTATAAGCGAGCGAATAACCATTTGTTAAGACTAAAGAATATATTAAGTTTGCTTTTTAAAATATATAAAGGAAGATAAATGGACGTATTAACAGATGACCACGAGAGAGAGCAGGTTGTTCGTCAGTGGTGGCATGAATACTGGAAGCCTATCACTTTAGGTATAGTTATTGCTCTGGCTGGACTGGTTGGATTTCGTCAGTGGCAGTCCTATCAGCTGCATTCCTCTCAGGAACAGGCTTATACCCTGTATCAGGAACAGGCTAAACTGGCTATGCCTAACGCAACTTTGGACAGTGCCAATAAATTCATAGAAGAGCATAAAGATGTATATGGTGCTCTGCTTGCGCTGGATGTAGCTTCTGTGCATGCAGTAAAGGGCAATTATGAAGATGCTGTCAAGAATGTTAACTTTGCCAAAGAAAACGGCGGCGAACTGATAGCTCCGCTGGCAGGAATTGCTCAGGCAAAAATTCAGACCCAGCTTGGCAAATATGACGATGCCTTAAAGACCGTAGACGGAATAAAGGATGAGTCCTACGCTATTGAATGCAGCGAGCTGAAAGGTGATATCCTCTTTGCCAAGGGCGATACTGAAGGTGCTCACAATGCTTATAAGAAAGCCATAGATTTATCTGTTGAGAAGAAAGTTGCCATAAATTCTCTTCTGCAGATGAAATTTGATAATGTAATCAAGACAGGCGAAAAACCAGCCTACATTACAGCAAGAGAGAACATCGCAACTCAGACAAAATAAAAGCCTTACATAAGGATGGCTGATTCCTCGTTAGAAAGGAGAAAACATGTTAAGAAATAAGCTATTAATTGCAATTCCGCTTAGTTTGATTCTGTGTGTCGGCTGCTCTGGCAACAAAGATTTGTTTGCTCCGGTAGAGGCTCCTGAAATAGACGATGTCATAGATGTTGATTCAGTCTGGTCTGATTCAATAGGCGGTTCTGGCAAGTTTTTCTCTACACTGACACCGGCTGTCAGCGGCAAAATGATCTATGCCGCCGGTCGTAACGGTGATGTTTACGGAATCAAGTCTGAAAACGGCAGCAAAGTCTGGAACACCGATCTCAGCGATGAGGAAGAAAACGACGATAAGCGTTCGGCCAGACTTTCAGGCGGTGTAAGCGTATCCGGCAGCAAGCTGGCTGTTGGTTCTGAAAACGGCTATATATATGTCCTGAACACAGCAGACGGCAAAATCGCCTGGAAAAACTATATAGGCAGTGAAATTACTTCTATCCCAACTTTTTCCGACAGCGGTCAGTCACTGTTTGTGCTGGATTCTCTAGGCAGAATTTCGGCGTTTGATACTATGACAGGAGAGCGCAGATGGATGTCTGGCAGTTCTTCTGGAGCACTGAGACTCAGAAAACAGTCAAGTCCTGTATCACTGGGGGATTCCTATCTGCTGGTAGGTCAGTCTGACGGCAAGGTTTCTGTCATCGATCAGTTAAACGGCAACATTCTGACTGAGTTTACTGTAGGCAGAAAACAGGGCTCTAATGATCTTGAAAGAGTATCCGATGTGGCCGCAACTCCGCTGGTACTGGGCAGTGACATGTACACAACTGCCTATAACAACGGTTTTGTGGAGTTTTCTCTTAAAGACAAGGTAATGAAGTCTCAGCTTGCCTATCAGAGCTCAAGAAACATTGCCTATGACACCAACTTCTTCGTTATTACCGGAGACAACGGCCATGTCTACTGCATAAGCCGCGGAGATTACGTTGAGCAGTGGGAGAATTCCCGCCTGTCCTACCGCAATGTCAGTGCACCTGCCATCTATGGAAATTATGTGGTGGTCGGCGACATGGAAGGCTATGTCTATTTCCTGAGATTATCTGACGGCAGCATTGAAGCCATGCTGGACACTGACGGCACTGCCATCAATGTTGCACCGATTGTAGACGGCAGCAACCTGCTGGTGTATACCACAGGCGGCGATCTGGAATG
>DMTG01000014.1 GCA_003477345.1 Succinivibrionaceae bacterium
ATTTCTGGATTGGGTAATTGGGTATAGGGCAAAACTCTATGGTACCCACAGGTTAGGAGCACCATTATTCATGGTCGATTCAGCGAAAAGACCCGTTGTTTTCAGCCCCCGTGATCGGATAAGGGCTGAACTTTCTGCATTCTTTTCGCGCTGCGGTGTTCCTTATGACGATATTGAGTACGGAGAGTTCATAGAGGACGAGGCCACCGTCACCTATTCCATAAACTGGAAATTCAAGCCTGACAGTTCTGACAAGGTAATTAGAAACGTAGCCGCCGAGGAAAAGGTTCTCTCTGAGAACGATCTGGCCCGCTATACCGAAAATTCCATGGATGAGCAGATGGCCAATATGGCAGGCAAGCGTGATGATTTCATAAAATACATCAAGATGCTGTCCATTGACGATCTGCACAGATTCTGCAGCACCAGACAGGTTATTTCTGAAAAGCATATCATCGGCAAGGTCAAGAAAGGGGCGGCCAACCTTAAAAAACTTTCAAAACAGATTGCTTCGGTGGCAGCTGTCTGTCCAACCTGCATGGGCAAGGGCAGAATAGTGTGTCCTACCTGCGGAGGCACCGACCCAACCTGCAAAAAATGTCACGGAGCCAACGGACTTAAATGTCCTGACTGTCAGGGCACCGGTAAGTATATTCCTCCTAAAGCCAGATCTTCTCTGGCCTCCGGCAGATATGACTATGTAGACAGAAGCATCGGCGTTTATGGCGACGGCGAGGACGGCTTCCTGTTTCACGCCCACGATATTGACGGTCTGCCAAAGCTCATATTAAGTCCCAGAGAAAAGGAACTGGTCATAAAAGATACTCAGATGGAACTGGAATCTGCTGAGCTGCTGGCTCCTAACCACTATCGAATGCTGTTTTCTGCCAAGGTTAAATGCTACAGACAGCCTCTGCAGCTGTATGGCTATGATGAAAAAGCAGTCTATACAGCCATAGGCGACAGTCTGCGGCCTGTGTGCAAGCCGCCGCTTTTAGACAAGCTCTTTGAAAAAGAAGCCAATGTAATAAACTACACGGTGCGTACTGATCGTATTCACGATGCAGATCAGAAGATCAAGTGCTGCCAGACAATTGCCAGCAAGGCTCTGCTTACCAAGACTCTGCGCTCGGTTGAGTCGGCCTATGACGAGGCTATGGGCGTCGCGGCCAATAAGTTTTCTGTGAATGTGTATGACTTGCTCGATTCTGAAATGGCACAGATGGATCCGGTGCTGGCAGAGGCCATAGAGTACGGCAAGCGCAAGCAGACTGAGGTTGTAAAGCAGAAAATTGTAGAGCAGGCCAATCGTTTCGTGTCCAATGAATTTGCAGAAAATCTCAGTTCTGACCTTATTGATTTTATGCCGGTACTGAGCGAACTTAATCCTAATGCTAAAACAGTATGGGGAGTGGCAAGTGTTTTTACCTGGACACTGATATTCATTATTCTGATGATATTTTCATCACACTTCGCATATATGTTCTGCTTTTTCTTTTCGGTTATAGTAGCAATATTCATCTCTTTCAAGATCACTAAAAACATGCCTTTTTTCCATGCCGCCAGCGCGCTGCAGTTAAAACGCAACGGCAGACCCATACCTGACATAGGACCTGAGGCGGTAAATTCAGCAAGGCTCATTCTTGTAACGGTGATTATTGAGTCAATCATGTATCTAATTTGGAGTTAGCTAGCAAACTGTAAAAAATATGTTTGCCGTACTCTCTGTAAACTGATAGCTTATTATTCTGATAATATTTTTTCATACAAAGACGAGCAGCTATGTCAGAATCGGCAAAAAAGATCTCAGATAAAGAAAAGAAGATTCAGAATGTATTAGCTGCGTTCTTTTCCCGCTGCGGCGTTCCTTACAGCGATGTTACCTATGGTTCTTTTTTTGAGGAGGATGCTACCGTAACCTTCAGCACCCTCTGGTCCTTCCGTATTGAAATCAAGGACAAGCCCATAGTTAATATTGCCAGCACTGATGAATTCATGACCGCTTCTGCGATGAGCATTTTCACTGACTCGGCCTCAAGAGAGCTCAGAGCCTCCAAGGCAGAAAAAGAAGAATTCATTAATCGCTTAAAAACTCTGTCTATCAAGGATCTGCATTACCTTACCCAGAAAAAGAATGTCATTAATGAAAAAAGCGCAGTGGGCAAAGTGCGCAAAAACAATGTGCCTACTAAAAACAAGGTCTGTCCTGATTGCGGCGGCAAGGGCATTACTGTCTGTGCAGTCTGCGGAGGAACCGATCCTAACTGCAAGGTATGTGGTGGCAAGGGTAAATCCAAATGTGGCACCTGTGGCGGACATGGCAAGATAACCGAGAAAAATATCCTCTCGGATCTTCCAGATAATGCTCCTATAGAAAGATCTATACTCTACATTGCAGAGGGCACGGACGAGTTCAGTCTTTCTGTACCAAAGCATGACGGGGTGCCTGAACTGGAGCTTACGGAAGAAGAGCGCTCTTCTGTTTTTAATGATGCAAAATTTGAACAGAGCAGTGCTGAATATGTATCAGAAAACCAGTACAGAATAACCTTTACCGGCACAATAAAACTATATAGGCAGACTATTGTAGTAAAAGACTCGCATGTGGATGAAAATGGCAACACAGACGGGACTGAGGATGTGATTGTCTATAATGCGGTAGGCGAAAAGATGCGTCCTGTAAACCGACCGCCTATTCTGGATACCATCTTTGCCAATGAAGCTGCCATCATTAATTTTTCAGTGCGCTCCGATCACCGCCATGATCAGGAGCAGAAAATCGCCTGCTGCGACATTATTGCCAGCAAGGCAATTCTAACTAAAACGCTGAGGGTTGCAGGTCCTGCCTATTCTAAAGAGATAGTCGAGACAGCCAAAAAATATTCCATGAGTGTCGAAGATCTCATGGATGATGAGCTGGTGCGCGGTGATCCGCAGCTGCGCATAGCCAGGGAAGAGTGCCGCAGGCATCAGATAGACGATGTAACACAGGCACTGAAGGATGAGGCTTCAAACTTTGTCTCGGATGATTTTGCCCGTACGCTGGCCCGCGATCTGGTGGATTTTCTGCCGATACTTGACCGCATAAATCCAAAATCCAAGACTATCTGGGGTTATGGCTCTATCGTAACCTGGAGCATCGTCTTTGTTGCTCTGATTATTTTCC
>DMTG01000314.1 GCA_003477345.1 Succinivibrionaceae bacterium
TTACGTTGAGCAGTGGGAGAATTCCCGCCTGTCCTACCGCAATGTCAGTGCACCTGCCATCTATGGAAATTATGTGGTGGTCGGCGACATGGAAGGCTATGTCTATTTCCTGAGATTATCTGACGGCAGCATTGAAGCCATGCTGGACACTGACGGCACTGCCATCAATGTTGCACCGATTGTAGACGGCAGCAACCTGCTGGTGTATACCACAGGCGGCGATCTGGAATGCTTCAGATATGACCCTATTGGAGCTGCCAGCAGCAAGGCTGCACTGGCTAAAGCCGAGTTTGATACCGCTGGAGTAGGGGTAAGCTTCAGTGCAACCGATTCTGGCAGCTACTCAATGGGCATGACCTCTGAACAGCTGCAGCAGCGCAGAGCTGAGGCTAACAGAATTGTCAGCATGATTGAAGCTCATGAAAGACAGGTTGCCGCACAGAAGCGTGAGTATGAAAGACGCAAGGCTGAATACGAAAGACAGAAGGCTGAATACGAGAAACGCATCAAAGAAGCTGAAGCTGAGCGCAGACAGCAGGTATCAGGATTTGGTCTGATGCCTGGAGTAAAATCTGACTCTTCTGCTGAATAAGCTCAGAAAATCCTAAAGGTGCCGGTATCCAAAAGATGCCGGCATTTTTTATTCTGGAAATCTGTTAAGGCGGAGAAAAAACGCCCAATAAAATATTAACTATATGATTTATAAGAGTATATAATATTATTTTAAATAAATTCTTCTTCTGATATACTATATGTTCGTTTAAATTTTATAATTGTTTCAAAAAAACAGATTGTTAGCTGCAGATCCTGCAAGGAAGATTGATGAAAGTAATAGCTTTAGTGGGTTGTCCTAATGTTGGAAAATCTACGCTGTTTAACCGCCTTACCAAAACGCGTGACGCTCTGGTAGCGGATTTCCCTGGTCTTACCCGAGACAGGAAATACGGCCGCGCCATGTATGACGGGCGTGAGTATGTGATCATCGATACTGGCGGTATTGCAGAAGACAACACCGATCAGCCCGAAGAGCTCACCAAACGCATGACGGCTCAGGCCCTGCAGGCAATCGATGAAAGCGATCTGGTTCTTTACATGGTTGATGCCAGAGCAGGTATCATGCCAGGCGACTATAAAGTTGCCGACTATATTCGCCGTTCAAACAAGAAATGCGCAGTGGTAGCCAACAAGGTTGACGGTCTGGATCCGGAAACTGCCGGAGCAGAGTTCTATGCTCTGGGACTAGGCGAGGTCTATCAGACTGCCGTAGTTCATGGAAGAGGCGTATCGATTCTGCTTGAAGAGGTCGTAGCCCCGGTTTTAAGAGAAGAAGGTCCGCTTGACAGTGATTTACCGCCGGAAGATGAGGATGAAAATCCTTTTGCAAAGCATTCCGAGTGGGAAGAAGGTTATGAATTCCTGGACAATGTCCCGGCTGACAAAGAAGGCGGCGGTTTTAACTGGCACGAGTTCAGAGAAAAACAGCGCGCCCAGCAGAAAGGCGAAAATCAGGCAGAAGAGACTCAGGATGTCAGACCTTTTGCTGATCTCCCGGTTAAGTTTGCAATTGTAGGCAAGCCTAATGTAGGCAAGAGTACTCTTACCAACCGCATGCTGGGCGAAGAAAGAGTTATTGTGGCCGATCACCCGGGTACTACCAGAGATTCAATCTACATTCCATTAGAAAGAGACGGCAAGAAATATATTGCTATTGATACTGCCGGTGTACGCAAGCGTCGCAAGGTATCAGAAGCTATTGAGAAATTTTCAATCGTAAAAACTCTGAAGGCGATTGAAGACTGTAACGTCGCACTTCTGGTGATTGACGCAAGAAACCACGTTACCGATCAGGATTTGTCACTTTTAAGTTTCATTATAGACTCTGGCAGATCACTGGTAATCGCGGTTAACAAGTGGGATGGGCTTGATGTGTCAGTCAAGGATGAGATAAAGATTGAACTCAACCAGAGACTGGGCTTTGTTGATTTTGCAAGAGTGCATTTTATTTCAGCTCTGCATGGCACTGGTGTCGGAAATCTATTTGAATCAATTGACGAGGCATATGATTCTGCAACCCGCAGACATTCATCCTCACTGTTAAACAGAATTCTAAGAGCAGCCGTAGAAGAGCATGAACCGCCTATTTATGCAGGAAGACGCATTAAATTAAAGTTCGCTCATGCCGGCGGCTACAATCCACCTAGAATCATTATTCACGGCAACAAAGTATCCAAGGTGCCGGACGCTTATAAGCGTTATTTGATTAACTGCTACCGTAAATCACTTGAGATTATGGGCTCTCCTGTGATTCTCGAATTTAGAGAGGGCGAGAACCCGTTTGCAAATGAGAAGCCGGCGCAGAAACGTCAGACTCAGTCACAGATGCGCGCAGAAAGAAAGAAGCGCAGCAATGAACATATGTGGGCCAGAGCTGATGCAAAACAGGGGGCGGAAGAACGCAAGGCTATTGCTAAAGCCAAACGCGAAGGCACTGGACTGGTGCTGAAGAGCCGTCCGGTAAAGGCAGCTCCTGCAGTAAAGAAAACTGTAAAAAGAGCAGGTAAAAAAGGCGGAAAAAAATAATAGCAAAGACCGCCAGAAAAAATAAAGACGAGGTATTTTAATGAAGAGATCTCCTCATGCTTTCCATAGCAGAAGTCAGGTGAGCAGAAACAGAAGACGCGTGGTGTTCCTTAAAAATCTTAAAAACAGAACACGCGCTCGTCATCTGGTATTCTTCAATCAGGAAAAACTTGGCTAATTGTTTATAGAAATAGTATTTTAAAAGTCGGATCTAAAGGTTCGACTTTTTTTTCGATATTAAAAAAATTTAGTTTCAGCAGCTAACTTTCTAAAAAATAATACAACTCTAAAAATCAATCTCTTAATCAGCCTCAAGGCGCACTCAGCCAGAATTATTAATAATCAGGCATTAGTTTTGCATCATATCTTGAAAGTGTCCATAGACGGCAATTATCTGCCGTTTATGGTTAATAGGAGAGATCTATGTACGGCAGACAAATTAATGCTTATAAAAACGCAAATGTTGCGGCAGAAGTGGCTGTAGCTGATCCGTATATCATTACCAAAATGATGTATCAGGGAGTATTTGAAAGGCTGGCGCAGGCCAAAGGAGCCATATCCAGAGGCGATCTGCAGACTAAAGCCTCAAGACTGTCCTCAGCCAGCAGAGTTTTAGAATATCTTAAGAGTACGCTCGACTTTTCATTTAATAAAACTATTGCTCAGAACTTATTTGACATATACTCATTTATGATAGATAAAATTGCAGACGCGGCAGTACAGCTTAGCTGTGAACCAATCGATGCTGCGCTGAGAGCCTTTATGCCAATCAAAGAGGCTTGGGATAAAATCCCAATGTCCGCAAGGGAAGAGGCACAGGCTCAGCGTACCCCGGAACAGCTGAAAAATCAGCTTAACCAGGGAGCCTCTCTGGCAAGGGGGCACATCTAAAGCGACTAAGGAGAGATAAATGTCAGAGCTTGATAAGATTATCAAAAGAATCGTGCAGAACGAGAATGATCTGTCTGCGGCACTTTCTGAAGACGATATAGACCAGGCACAGATGTATGGCAATTTATCTACAGAGCTTTTACAGAAACTTATGAACGTAAAAGTAGCTCCTGAAGAGACAGAGACGTTTAAGTCTTTTCTGTCTGACTATGTGGTGCGCCTGAAAGAACTGATTGAAGAACTTGAACATCGTAAAAAAGATCTGCGTGCTGAGATTTTAAAGGTTACCCGCGGACGCTCTATGCAGAAAGGGTATGGCAATGTCAAAAACGGCAACGGCGTTATAGGTGCCTATAATGCTGCCAGATACAAAAATTAGCGCAGCTTTTCTGTAAGCTTTCCTCCTATGTCTACTGAATAAACCACAGGTTCCCTGTGGTTTTTTGCTGCAAAAAAGACAAAGCAAAAAATAAATCAGATCATAGAGTTAATGCCCAAGTAATATAAATTAATGTGTAATATAGTTAATAAATGGTATTTCTAGATACAT
>DMTG01000129.1 GCA_003477345.1 Succinivibrionaceae bacterium
TATCATCAATAAAGAGAAGATCGTATCTGCAGTAGCTATTGATTGTCTCTGCGAACAAATCTCTGTCATCATTTTTCTTTTTTGCACTGACCAGTTCTAAAATAAGGTTATCGAAATCAACACATTTAGCCTTGAGTTCCCTTCTGCATGCAAAATCAACGATTGCGCAACCTAAATCGGTTTTGCCGCAGCCGCATTTGCCTACGATAAGGATTGCAACATCCTTTTCGCGCCAGGAACATGAGGTTAGATAATCTATCCTTGTCTGTGAAAAATGATAGTGCTCTTTTCTGCTGACTAGAGTCTCTTTGGTCGCACCGGAAAAAAGTGCCGCATTTTTCTTACGTCTCTCATAGGAGGAATTGTGTCTTTTATTTTTTTCACAGACTACCAATTCATAAAGCTGATCATTAAAGCCGCTCTCCTGAAACCTCTGACAGTGAATGCATTCAGCCAGACAGTCAGCCATTGCTGAAAGCTTTAATTGCCGAAGCATAGTCACAAGTTCTTCGGTTGAATGTGTTTCTGCTGCTTTGGTGACTTCAGAAGTCTGCTGGGTATTTGAATTAACATAACTCATTGAAGTAATCCTCCCCTCTGACAGATCCACCGTCTTTTTCAGTATCAGCAGTGTTTTCTTTTTGCTGATTTGACTTGCTTTCTATATTCATGGATTTACCCACTGTATTTGCAAAAATATCATTTCCCAGATCTTTAATACGGGTATACAGCTTGTAGTCTGTATTGATCTGACCTCGAATGTCTGTTTTATTTTTCTTGACCAAAAGATGTTTGCAGGTTGCCTCTAGACAATCGAGATCTTCAGGATATTTTGTGTAAAGGTTGTAAATTTGATTGCAGAAGCGGGTTGCAACTTGATTTGACGAAGCAAAGATAGTGAAAAGCCATTCAATGGTTGCAATGATGTTTTCGTGATGTCCGGAAATGCCGTTAAAATAGGAGATAAAGAATTCTTTTTTTCTGCCCGCGATATTTTCTTTTTGGCTTTTGAACATATCTGCCTTATGATAGTTATGACGGGTAGCATCTTTATCTATTTCGTAGTCTGCGATATTAGTCATCTTCGCATCATCTGTCAGAAGATAAATTCGCTTCCCGTTGTCATTCTTTATCAGAATATTCCTGCCAGTATTGTTGAAACCAGCAAAATAGTAGTGATTCAAATATTTGACATAGCCATCAAGTTTTACATATCCAAACGAAACACTTTTAATTTCCGGGCGAAATAATGGTAAAGGTTGCAAGGCATCCTTTTCATACTTTTCAAAGATAGCATCTCTCGAAAGATCACCGTGATTGGTAGGAAGAGAATTAATCCTGATTAAATCTCTTCTGATTAATTCATTGAGTTCTTCTATGCTGTCAGCAACAATTGGACCGTTATGAAGCTCTTCTTCAAAAAGGTGCTTCAGATAAAATGAATTGTGACGCTCATTGCTACCTTTGTATTCAGGACGTCTTACTGGGCATAAGTCAACGGCAACCTCAAAGTCCTTCAGAACAAATTCAATGGTTGCAAGCAGGCGTTTTTGTCCTTCTTTACAGTGATGATTTGTTAAAGCTGCATCGTTATCACACCGAACTACTTCAGTAACGCCTCCAAAATAGTAAAAAGCATTGGAAATTGCATGTGCCCAGTTGAGGCTAGATCCTGAGCTCATAGCCTCAGCATAACCTTTATCAGAGAATTTAAGAATAGCTGTGAACATAACAGCAAAACACTTAATACCAGCTCTTGTGACATAAGGAAATTTGTCGCCAATGGTATCAATTTCCATAACAGAACCAGGACCGAAGTTGTTGTTTGGATTAGGACTGTGGCAAAGTCTGCTTAGTCCTATGAATGTCATGTAATCAGCATATCTTCTGTCGAATGTTCTCTCTGACATGCAGGCAGGAGGAAGTTCACCACTAGTGTAGTTAGGGAAATATACCTTAATGTAAAGCTGTACCCATGCATTATGCACAGTAGGAAGCTTATTGCCCCAGCTTCTTTTATTCTGCAAATATTTCCTGATATCTTCCCATTCAGGTTCAACAAACCCCACCTTTTTAGATGTGACATTAAAGCTCTTGCTGATTTCTTCGTCTGACATCTGCTGTATATCAAAAACAGTTAGCTCAAGCTTCGCAGCACTATCCCTAAATTTACCAACAGTAGTTTTACTGATGCCTAATTCCTTGGCAATTTTTCGGTTGCTGATATCAGGATCATTGATGCACATACTAAAGATTTCTCTAATCTGTGCGATTTTATTTTCAATTTTCATAAGATAGACCTAAAAAAAATTACAGCCACATTGCTGCAACTTATAAAAACGGAAAAATCCACAAATTACTTATTAAAAATAAAAGAATTGAGAGGTGTAACGGGAGGTGTAACAGCCCGGCCAAATATCTGGCGTGGGTGTCGATTTCTTTTTGTCGTGAAGTGGCCATTCAGCTGGCGGTAGACAATATAGATCTTATAAACGGTGCACCTATTGGAGGAACTGTTGGAATTATTGACGGAGAAAAAAATAATTTTGAAAAGGCGATTGCTTGGTTGAAAGCAAAGAATGTTCATGTGGAGGTTTTAAAAAATGCTTGATTTTATCAATAAGATTATTCCTCATGTAGTAGATAAAGTAGACGAACTATGGCTTAGCATCTGGCAAACATTTGTAATGCTCGGGATATCAGGAGCAATCTCTTTTGTAATAGGTATTGTTTTAGGAGTTACTCTGGTAATTACCAAACCAGAAGGTGTAGTTCCTAAAAAGAAACTGTTCAGAACCTTAGAGTTTGTCATAAATCTCTTCCGTTCAATTCCCTTTGTGATTTTACTTGCTGCTTTAATTCCTCTATCAAGACTAATTACAGGCACTGCAATAGGTACAACTGGAGCGATGGTTCCTTTAGTATTTGGGACTGTTCCTTTCTTCTCAAGACAGGTTGAAACTGCTCTATCTAGCATTGATAAAGGACTAATTGAGGCAGCTCAGAGCATGGGGTGTGGGCTTAGCGGCATTATTTTCAGAGTGCTCTTAAAGGAGAGTATTCCTCAGCTTATCCGGGTAACACAAATCACATCCATTAGCCTTATTGGACTTACAGCCATGGCAGGAGCAATCGGAGGAGGCGGGCTTGGCGACTTCGCTATCCGCTATGGCCACCAGAGAGGCCAGACTGACGTTACCTATGTAACAGTATTAGTTATCTTGATAATTGTCGCGCTCATTCAGCATACAGGCAATATTGTCATAAGGCGTAATACCCATTAACACTTATGAAAACAACGAGTTAACTACTTCCAATTTTCACAAAGAGACTGACAAGAAATGTCATCTCTGAAATAAAAAACATAAGGAGAAACCTTTATGAAAAAAATCAAAGAGTTCCCAGAACTAGACGGCAACAACCCATGGTTCGCTCTCTCTAAATACAAGGATCTTAAATTTGATAGCGTTTCCAATATAAAAGGAACCTACGATTACATAATTGTGGGAGCTGGCTTTGGCGGAGTAAGTGCAGCACTAAGGCTTGCTGAACATGAACCTTTAGCTTCAATTGCTCTATTTGACGCACTACCTATAGGAGCATTCAGTAGTGGACGCAATGCGGGATTCATTTCACAGACTCAACTGACAAAAGCTTTAGTAGGTTTTCATAAATATACACTTGAAGATCATAGAATTCTATCAAAGTTAAACAGTCAAGTAGTCCAACGTATAGAACAAATAAAAGAACAGAAACATTTAGATTTTGAATGGCGCCATGACGGTAGCTATAGAGCAGTGAGAGAAAAGCACAATTTTGAAAGTCTAAAAGAGCTCTCCAGGCTTTATAAAAAGCTTGGAGCAGATGTAGAAGATCTTAATGAAGAGCAACTTTTTGAACGCCTAGGAACCAAATTTTACAAGTCTGGGATCTACATAAAAGATACAATTCTGGATAATCCGTCTGAAGTTGTAAGAGGGCTTGCCTCTGCCCTACCAAAAAATGTCAGCGTCTTTGAAAACACTAGAGTTACAGCTATAACTAAGGGCACTAGACCAAAGGTTCAGATTGAGAACTCTTTTGAAATAACAGCAAAAAAAATTATTCTTACAGTCAATGCTTTCGTCAGAAATTTTAAAGGTTCAAACACAAGCAGAGTTGCAGCGATTCATAGTTTCGGAGCTCTAACCCGTCAGCTAACTGACAAAGAATTTGAACCATACAAACATATAAAGCCATGGGGGCTGACAGCAACACATCCATCAGGTGCCACTATTCGTTTTACACCTAACAGGCGCATTTTTGTCAGGACAGACATCAGTTTTGCAACACAACTAAATTTAAAAGAAGAACGGATTGAGAATTCAAAATACCTGCTGCGTCGCGCTTTTGAAAGACGCTTCCCTGATTTGGAAGCAGTAAACTTTGAGTATCACTACGGTGGCCTAATTTCTTTTACAGGGAATGCTCAACCTTTATTTGGAGAGATTGCCCAGAACATTTTTGCCGGAACTACTTCTGATGGTTCAGGAGTTGCCAGAGCCTTCATTCTTGGGACCTACCTTGCCGATCTCATAACAGGACATGACAGCAAAGAACTTAATTATCTTAAAGAAAAATACCACCCAAGTTACCTACCTCCAGAGCCCTTTCGAACTATCGGGGCGGACATTGCTCTCTATTTTAAAAACCGCAATGCAGGAGTCGAATTATAAAAATACGATGTGGGCAATTTGAGGCTAAATTGCCACATTTAGTGTTGTGTTAATACAAGACAGAGCAAGAGACTCTTAATTGTCTCGATATATCAAAAAAATAAAAAATTTTTTTAATACAAAACCAATTCTTGCAGAAAGTAAGTTTTGGCATAGTTCATCAGGAGAAACCTATGAAATATCAATCTGATTTTATTAAAAACAGGCTGTTGGTTGCTATTACAGCAGGAATATTTTCTCTTAGTGCTATATTTTCTTTTAGCGCATGCAGCAAAGCTACAAGCTCTGAACAAGTAGCAACAGAAATTAAAATCGGTGTTGTCGGAGAACACAATGAGCCATGGGAATCAGTTGCCAGAAAACTTGAGAAAAGCGGGATCAAAATTACTCTGGTAAAATTTGCTGACTACACACTGCCAAACAGTGCTCTAAACGATGGAGAAATTGATTTAAATTCTTTTCAGCATGTAGCTTTTTTAAATAATGATATTGCCGCTCACGGCTATAAAATCGAACGCTTTGGCAATACCGTGATCGTGCCTCTTGGTGTCTACTCGACAAAAATAAAAAGCCTTAATGAATTAAAAGAAGGTGACACTATTGCAATTCCAAACGATCCTACCAATGGAGGCAGAGCATTAAAAGTTTTAGAACTTGCAGGAGTCATAAGCCTTAATCCAGAAAAAGGCTATCTGCCTACAGTAAGAGATATCATAAAAAATTCCAAAAATATCAAAATTTATGAAGTAGATGCAGGAAATACTCCAAGCCTGCTTCCTGACGTTGCTGCCTGCGTAATCAATTCAAATTACGCTGTAGATAACAACATCGATCTTAAGAGTGCCATATTCTCAGATTCCATAGAAGGAAAACTAGATCCTGACAACCCATACATAAATATCGTTGCTGTAAGCTCAAAACGCAAGAATGATGCCATCTTAAAAAGGGTCGTTAAAGCTTATCAAACAAAAGAAACAGCAACTTTGCTAAAGACACTAAATCAAGGTGTTCAGATTCCTGCCTTTGATTATCGCAGAATACGGATAACTTCGGTATAGAAATTCGTTTTACTTCGGTACAGAAATTCGGTCCAACTTCGGTATAGCCTAATTTGACATACATCATAAAATTAATTCGCTATAACTTCGGTACCCCTCCTTAATGGTCTGCCTAATTTAATGGAGTTTTTCTTTTACTAAAAATAAGGGGAATCCTTGATTTTAAGTTCCCCTTATCAAATTATTTAGATTGTTGTTCTCTTAGACTCTCCTTTTAATGAAATTATCTTACAAGGACGAAGTAGTCTGTCTACAATTGCTTCTGCCTGAGCTCCACTTCCAAAGACTCTTAATAGTCCATCTGGTTTCATCTGAGAAGTTATTACAGTTGGTTTTCTTGGGCTTCTTGCATCTATCACATTAAAGAGAAAGGAAACAATTTTTGCTGGCATAACTTCTGAATTTAAGCCCAGATCATCAATGGCAAGCACGTCATATTTTGCTAACTTTGTAGTAAATGATTTTAG
>DMTG01000181.1 GCA_003477345.1 Succinivibrionaceae bacterium
GGTGGAGGCTACGGACTCAACTGCTCCGGCGAAATTTTTAGAATAGCCGGTCTGTTTCATGAGAGGAATGGTAATGGTGCCGGTAGTTGCGACATTGGCAATGGCCGAGCCGTTGATCATTCCCATGGCAGCTGAGGCTATGACTGCGACTTTGGCAGGGCCTCCAGGAGTCTGACCTACCAGTGACAGAGAAAAGTCATTGATGAATTTTGAAAAGCCGCTGTACTTTAAGAAGGCGCCAAACAGCACGAACATGAAAATATAGGTTGCGCTGACGCCGATGCCGATCCCGAATATGCCCTGTGTACCCCAGAACTGGGTTGAGAGGACTCTTTTAAGAGTAAGCCCGTTATGACCTAAAGGCCCCGGCAGATAGGCGCCAAACCAGTTATAGGCTAAAAACAGGGCGGCCAGAGCGCCCAGATTGCCGCAGGCGCGTCTTGAGGCTTCAAAGACCAGAAAAATCGAGCAGCCTGCTACTATAAGATCGGTCTGATTCAGTCTGCCTCCGGTGCGGGCTATCTTGGGAAAATAGAGCACAAGATAGATTATGCAGAAAGCGCTCAGAGCAATGAGCGCAAGATCTATAAGTGAGGGCAGGGTACGGCTGCGGCTTGATTTTCTACTTAAAGGAAAGAGCAGAAAAGTAAAACTCATCAGGAACAGACAGTGCCAGGCTCTTAGGTTTATAGCGCTGATTGCACCTATGGTGGTGTAGTAAACCTGAAAAACAGCCCAGATTATAAGAAGAGAAGATACGGCAAGCGAGAAGGCTCCTCTGTAGCTTACATATTTTGAGGAAGGCTGTTTTTTATCGTCGGTGGATTCACTCATAAAAATTATATTTTCCGCAGAGTTAAGTTCAATTTATTACTGAATAGCAATAATAGCATTGAGAAGTAATCTTATGATTTACAAAACCAAAGTGATCCATTTTAGACAGTAGAAATTTTTAGAACTGAAGTTTTCTGCAAGAGTCGTTCAATGATGCTCAGTATATAGACTGATTCAGTTCGGGTGCTCCTCTCAAGTTGCACATCGGTGTTTTTATCTAGCTCAATATAGAAAACGATGCCTCAGCATCGTTTTCTATCAGAACAGAGCACTAATCTTTGAGAGTTTTTAAGTACTCTTTTTCATTGCCCCTGGCAGAGACACCGTCCTGGTTTGGCATAATTTCAGCTTTGAATACCAGCTCTTTAATACCGCTCTGCTTCTGATTGCGGTAGTCGTTTAAAGCTAGATAGGCAAACTTAGACAGTCTGATAATGGCATAGAGGTTGGTGATGGTCAGAAGAGCCATAAACAGATCGGCTAAATCACAGACTACAGCTAAAGAAGCGTAGGAGCCAAAGAACACCATGCCTATTACCAGAATACGGAAGAGAGTCAGTACTGAAGACACTTGAGTTTAATAAAGATCTGCAGATGCTGAATATTCTTAATTGTCTAAAAGCGAGACTTGTTGTAATCTGCTATATAAGAATCCGAAAGATTATTAGGCATGTTCCATGAAAGAGATAGCAGTATCTGAGAATATAGAGAATTTTTCAGACAATAATTATATCTATGTTGATAAGACTGAATACATCTACAACCTGATAAGTCAGCACGAGCGCGTATTTTTTTCAAGACCGCGCAGATTTGGAAAATCGCTGACTATAAATTCCATTGGAACTCTGTTTGAAAAGGGCGTTGATCCTTATTTTAAAGGCACCTGGATCTATAAACACTGGCAGCAGCCTTTATTTCCAGTTATGCACTTAAGTTTTTTGAGGTTTTCGACAACTGATATTGAAGTTTTTAAAAAAAGTCTTTTTCAGACCTTAGAAGCTTATGCCGTCAGATTAGATATAAAAGATTACATAAAAAGTTCTGATCCGATAGACTTTCTTAGAAATTTATTTATGGCAATGCCTGATGGCATGCAGATTGTGCTTCTGATTGATGAGTACGACTGTCAGCTTTCAGCTAATATCAATAACCATGATCTCTATGATAAATTCAGGACTTTTTTCAGAGAATTCTATGGCGTGTTAAAAGGCGAAAAACATATCAGGTTTCTTGCTGTGACTGGCGTTACTCGCCTAAAAGACATATCGATTTTTTCGGTTGGTTCTGATATAGAAGATTTGACCTACGATCATGCTTTTTCTCAGATGATAGGTTTTACTAGAGATGAAATAAAAAAGTTCTATCTTGACTACCTGAAAATCGGTGTTGCCAATGAGAAAAAAACAAAACCTGATACAGTTACTGATGAGGATATTGAAAAGCTGCTTGACAGAATGGAAGAACAGTATGATGGCTACTGTTTTGATAGTAAATTTCGTAGAAAAGTTTTTTCAACTTTGTCGGTAAACAGGTTTTTACAGGACTTAAGAAATTATAGAGAAACCAGTTTCGGAGATTACTGGTATCAGTCTGGCGGAGTACCTTCGATTCTCAAAAATTATCTGGAATCTCACGAAATCGATGTGGAAAAGTTCCTTTTATCCGACATTGAAATAAATTACGACGCTTTTATGAATCCCGCCACTCTGATAGAAATGGATGAGAATGTTCTGATGTGTCAGACTGGCTATTTGACTTTGAAATCTGAGATTCAAAGTAATCGAAAGATCAGGCTAGGACCAGCCAACAAAGAGGTTAATTCTGCACTGAATTCTCTTTTGTCGGGCAGATTTTTTGATCCGGATGCGGTGGCTGATTTTTACAACGACAGTATTCTAAAAAATGGATCTCCTGAGGAGATTATTAAGCTTTTCAACAGTATATTAGCCACAATTTCATATGAGAAGTATCCTGTTGAAAATGAATCTGTACTAAGGGCGCTAATTCAGATGTATCTTGTAGGCCTGCGCTATGATGTCAGAGTTGAACAGCAGAATTATAAAGGAAGGTCAGATCTGTTAGTGAATCTTGATAAGCGCAGGATTGTAATCGAATTTAAGTTCTCAAAAGATGGCTCTTACATGGATGAGCTTCTAAAGGAGGCTGTAAATCAGGTGCAAAACCGACAGTATGGTACAGAAAATCCAGAAGAAAGAGAACTGATTAGAATTGCCTGCGTGTTTAACGGCGCTCCTGAAGTAAGGCAGATTTCCTTGTATCAGGTATGTTAAGAGTAATAGAACCTGCAGTATCTGCTTTATTAGTAATTTCTGTAAAGACTGCAGGCAATAAAAGATATGTAATATAACCGAAGTTTAGTAGCAGGATCTCAACCAGAGCTCGTGCACCTTTTTACAGATCTCCTGTTCAATAGCGGCCATTTTCTGCTCGATGAGCTTCTGATTTTTAAGATCGGCAAGCTCAAGCAGAGTTCTCAGCTGACTTTTGGTGTTTTCAAGCGCTTCGAGCTGAAAAGATTCTGGAGAGGATTCGTATCTTATAAAGTTTTTCTGCAGCTCATTGGTATCAGAGATCACCTGCTGCTTTACTGTTTGTCTGTCAGCCATAAAAAAGTCCTTATGTAAACACTAAAAGTGCTGTTTATAGTTAATTTTAAAAAGTTCAATATAGAACAAATAGTAGACAATGTATATAGAGTGGCTTCACATTCAGAGTCTAAAAGTGTAAGCAGCAGGCGTATCTGCACGGAGGCTTAAAAAAGAGCTTTATTTTTTTTTGAGTTTTTATCATTCAGCCATAAAAATCACCTATAATCTGCCGTTAATATTCAGGCTTTGATTTGAACTATCAAAAAGTGCCGCCATATATATTTATGTGCCTTGGCTATCAGGTTTAATCTTGAAAACAGGAGATAAAAATGAAAAAGAAGAAAATAAAACAGCGCAATTTCGTGCAGATGCACGTGCAGGAATTCAACACACCCACAGTCTTTGCAGATCGCAAGAAGAAGTCAAAGAGCGGCTATCTTAAATACAAAAAGAACCTGGCTCTTTGTGAGCAGGAATTTACGCTGAAAAAGGCAGCTTAAATTCCTGCTCATTAAGAGCTGTCAGTTACTTGTCTGTATCCTGTCTAAAACTGTAAAGCCGCTGCCTCCTCATGAAAATATTTTTCTGTAACTGTCATTCTGCGGCCGGCTTTACAGGATGTATTTATACAGGCTGTTTTACTCAGGCTGCGCGTCCCAGACCGGAACCTGTTCACCAATTACTTCAGAGCTGAAGTGACTCTTCTGTCCCTCAAAATTCGCAAAAGCCTTCTGTACTCGGCCAAACCCGAGATAGAGCAGAGGCAGATTGCAGCATACCATCACGATATTGGCAAAATCACTGAGATTCCAGAGCGCACTTAAGTCAAAACCTGCAATATTGGTGATCATGCCGAAAGCCAGTACCGTCAGATTTACCAGGCGGACAGCGGCAATAAAGGTTCTGCGGTCTGATATCTGGCGTGCGCAGATCTCAGAGAAGGACAGGAAGCCCAGCAGGCAG
>DMTG01000280.1 GCA_003477345.1 Succinivibrionaceae bacterium
AATTTAAATGACTAAAGTCGGGAGATTTTGATACAGCATTATCTAAACTGGCAGATGCAATGGCTAGACTGAAAGTAGTCAAAATCGCTAAGAACAGACGCAGATAAGATAGTTTGTTTAAATTTAAAACAGCCTCTGGTTACTAATCAAAGGCTGTTTTTTATTTTTCTTCTCAGAAAAAGAAAGAACTTTTCTTAAGCAGAGCGTACTTGACCTGACCTTGGACTTCTTCTTTGATAATTTCATATCCAGGCACAGTTTCATTGCTGCCGTTTCTCATTTCCACATAAATCAAGCTGTCCTGAGTAATCAGATTTCTTGATAAAAGTAGCTCCAGAGACGGAGAAATCAAATTTAATTTATATGGCGGATCAATGAAAACAATATCGAATACGTCATTTGAATTTTCAAGAAAGTTAATAGCATCGGCATTTATTAGGGTTGCATTAAGATCTTTGAAGCTTTTTAGCTGAGATTTTAAATTAGCGGCATTTTTCTGATCTTTTTCTATAAGACAAACGCTGGCAGCCCCTCTTGAAACGGCTTCTAATCCTAATGCTCCGCTTCCTGCAAATAAATCCAGCACTCTGGCCTGGCAGATTCTGTTTCCAATCCAGGAAAAAATGGTTTCCCTGACTTTTTCTGGGGTTGGGCGCAGTCCTTCAAGATCTAAAACATTTAATTTTTTTCCTTTGAAGATACCGCTAATTATTCTTACTTCATTGAGATACTGATTAGGCACAAGAATTTCCTATATAATGGATACTTTGAAAAGCAATAAATAAGTAATAAACGGATAAAGTTATGGCAAAGGGAATATTTTCGTTTTTTTCACGTAAGAAAAATACTAAAGCTCAGCAGTCAGAAAAGCAAGAGCCTGTAGCTAAAAGTGCCGAAGATACAAGTGAATCGGAAGAACTATTAAAAAAAGAACCTTTAGCAGATAATCACGAACAGTCTGTATCGCAGGCTGTAGCTGCAGAAGAAACAAAAGCTGCCAGCGAGGCTGAAACAGAATCTGCAGCAGCAGAAGACAAATCCAATGAACAGCCAGAAAAAAATATTACTGTAACAGAGAAAGTTATCCCTGAGCAGCCTGTAACATCATCCGAAGCTGAAAATTCAGAGACAGTTAACGAGACAGGATCGAAAGCTGTTTTAGAAACTGATCAGAAATCACCAGAAGCCGTTACAGAAAAAAATGATGACGCTGAAATTAAGGCAGTCGAAGAGACAGCCTTAAAAACTGTCTCAGAAATAGTAAAACAGGAAGAGCAGTCAGATACTAAAGAATTGAATAAAGAGACAGCTGACGAGATTGCCATCAAAGGTACTGATCTAAAAGAAACTGCTGAGCAGTTATCAGAGGATCAGGAAAAAATCTCATCGGAAAATAACAGTGAAGTTTCCGCTAAAGAAGAAAAAGAATCTGATATTAAAGATGAAAATTTAAATAAGGATTCAGAAAATCAGAAAGTAAAACAGAGTTTCTTTGAAAAGCTGAAAAAAACCAGACGTAATCTTTCCTTTGGTTTAAGTGCACTGATAAAAGGAAAGAAAATAGACGACGATCTCTATGAAGATCTGGAAACATCCTTATTAACAGCAGATCTTGGCGTAGAAACAACACAAAAGGTCATAGAAAATTTAAAAGAAGCCTCAAAAGCGTGGGAATTGCATGATGCAGAAGCCTTAAAAGATAAATTAAAAGAGCAGCTGACAGCTATTCTCAAACCATGTGAAGCTAATCTGAACATAGAAAAAAAGGACGGCCGCCCATATGTAATTCTTATGGTTGGCGTAAATGGCTCTGGCAAAACGACTACCATAGGAAAGCTAGTAGAAAAATTCAAAGCTAAAAATCTTAAAGTTATGCTGGCCGCTGGCGATACCTTTAGAGCCGCTGCTGTCGAACAGCTCAAGGAATGGGGAAAAAGAACCGGAGTTCCGGTAGTTGCCCAGCCTACAGGTTCTGATAGCGCATCAGTAATATTTGACGCGGTAAATTCTGCTATTGCTCATAAAGCAGATGTTCTCATATGTGATACTGCAGGAAGACTGCAGAATAAAAGCAATCTGATGTCTGAACTTGAAAAAATAGTCAGAGTCATGAGAAAAATAGATGATACTCTGCCAGATGAGACTATGCTGGTGCTGGACTCGACCACCGGACAGAATGCCGTATCCCAGATGCAGATATTTAATCAGACGGTGAAAATAACCGGAATTACATTAACTAAATTAGATGGTACAGCCAAAGGTGGAGTAATCTTTTCACTGGCCGATAAATATAAAGTTCCAGTACGATACGTGGGCATAGGTGAAAAGGTAGAGGATTTAAGAGATTTCAATGCAGAGGTGTTTATAGATGCACTTATAGACACAGAATGAGTAATCTTATAATTTAAACGGTGCGTAAAATAAATTAACGAAATAAAAATCGGATAATAATTTATTACAAATAAAATGCCTAATAAAAAAGAAAACAGCAAGGCTTCATCAAAAGAACAGTCTATGATGCTGGCGCCAATAGGAAATTTAGAGAGCTATGAGAAGTTCATAAGCAAAGTTCCTATGTTAGAGCCGGAAGACGAAATATCTTTAGCCAAAAGATTAAGAGACTACGGAGATCTTGAGGCTGCCAGGAAGCTTGTTTTATCTCATTTACGTCTGGTCGTGAGTATTGCTAAAAGATACATGGGATACGGACTGCCTATTGCTGATCTTATACAGGAAGGCAACATAGGTCTGATGAAGGCGGTCAAGCACTTTGATCCTGATGTAGGAGTGCGTCTGGCTGCTTTTGCGGTGCACTGGATAAAAGCAGAAATCCATGATTATGTGATAAAAAACTGGAGAGTTGTAAAAGTAGCAACTACCAAAGCTCAGAGAAAGTTATTTTTTAAATTAAGACAGAATAAAAAGCATTTAGGCTGGTTTACAGATAAAGAGCGCCATGATGTTGCAGATGATCTGGGGGTAACTTCATCTGATGTTGCTGAAATGGAAACCAGACTTGCAGGTCAGGATATAGGCTTCGACATAGATGCAAAAGATGACAGTGAAAGCTCCTCTTTAGCATTTGCGCCAGCTGCTTATCTAGAAGATGAAAGCTCTGATTTTGCAGAAAAATATGAGAACAGAGATTATAAAAACTACGAGCTGAACAAGTTATCAGATGCCCTGAATGAATTAGATGAGCGTTCAAGACTGGTTATTCAGAACAGATGGCTGAATGATAATAAAAGCACCTTGCAGGAGCTTGCTGAAAAATTAGGCGTGTCCATAGAAAGAGTAAGACAGATAGAAAATGCTGCTCTTGCAAAAATAAAGGGATATCTGCTGGAGAGCAAAGGCGAAGCAGAAGAAGATGTGCCTTTACTTAAAATGAAAAAAGATCCTTCCGTGAAAACCAGGAAGAAGAAAAAATAAATATGTGCCTATAGCTAACATTGGTCAGTAAAATTTT
>DMTG01000028.1 GCA_003477345.1 Succinivibrionaceae bacterium
GTCAGGTCCGGAAGGAAGCAGCCAGGGTTCAATTTCAAGGTACCGTGATGTGGTTGACTTTCCCTCCAGTTTTGAGAATAAAGACATATGATCCTACATAGTCTCAATTTTTTCCCTAAGATAAATAAGCTTGTATATTCAGGCTATGCCTATGCAGATAAGTCTATGGAGTTTCTCAATCTCATAGACAACATGGAAAAAGCTCCCAGACTAGCCCCGGCTCCAAATATTTTTCTCATGATAAGGCCTAGAGGTTTTGGTCTTTCTCTAGCAGTCAACGCCATTGAAAACGTACTTGAAAGATACGGCATTGATGACAAGCAGGAAACTGACAGCTTAAGCGAGATGCCTGAGCATCATGTGATAACCCTCGATCTTAAGGATCTTGACGCTGATACGCCTGAACAGCTAGAAGAAAAGTTGCTCTCCCGCATTCAGCAGCTGTACTGGGTGCATCACATTGAGAGCCATCAGACTCCTTATACTACTAGTAAAACCTATTTTGCAGGACTTATCAGCTCGATTTATGAAAGCGGTGGGCCGGTAGTTATTCTCATTGACAACTACGACAGACCGTTTATCGTTGCCTCTAAAATGCCTGCTGAACTCAGAGATCAGGCGATTGCTATCTATCTTGATATGCTCAATGTTATCAAGCATTCAGCACAGGAGGTTCAATGGTGCCTGCTGTCAGGACATATAAAATTCGAACTTGCTTCTGAAATCTCAGAGGGGCTACCGATTGTAAATGATATTTCAAACGATCCTGCCTATGAAACGCTCTTTGGTTTTACGATACAAGAAGTCGAGGAAATATACTCAGAAGAGCTAGCCAACATCGCCCCGCATCAGGGGCTTTCTGTTGCCGATTTTCTCTATTCTCTTGAAAAGAGCTACGGTGGTTTCATATTCTCAGACAATTTAAAGCCGGTTCTGTGTCCTGCCTGCATCAGTCACGTTCTTGCAAACGATGGCAGTCTTTATACATATTCTGCTCAGGGTAACTATAATTTTCTCTACAGAGCTCTGACAAGAAGAGAACTCAATCTTGGCTGGCTTTATGACAAGGACGGTCAGGATCCGATTTTCTCCAACAGCATAGACCTAGAACCTACAGGTAAACAGTTGGGAGCTCTGCTAATCCAGCTTGGATTTGCAACCCGCAACAAGGTCACGGTACGTGAGTATGAAGGCTATACAACGTGGAGATACCGCTACAGCATACCAAATGAAGATATGCGCCTTACCCTGGACATGATAATTAAAAACCTGAAAAAAGATGATAAACTGATGAAAATTCATCCGCTGATCGTTGATCAGTCCTATGATTTTGATTATCTAGAAGATTACGACTAACCAAAATGGCTCTTGCACTTTTTGACATGGATGGCACCCTGATAAACGGTGACACAAATGAACTTACTCTTGAATACCTGCGCTCTCACAACCTTGCAGATCCTTCATTTGCAGCTCCGATTAAACACTATGGCGAGCTTTTTATGCAGGGAAATCTTAAAATTGAGGATTTTATAGGCTACATCATAAAGCCATTTATTGGTATGCCTGCAGAAAGGCGTGAAAGCATCATGGCTGATTTAGTCAGAACGCTTATAATTCCAAGAATCAAAAAAGGTGCTCGCAGAGCCATAGATTTTCATAAAAGCCGAGGCGACACGGTTGTAATAGTCACGTCCACCGTAGACTACCTTGTAAAGCACGTGGCAGAACAGGCCCGAATTGATCATTTTATTGGGTCTAAGACTGAACTGACTGATAAGGGCGTGCTGACGGGGAAGCTTTCAGGAGAGTCTCCCTATCAGCAAGGCAAGGTCACGCTTATTAAAAGCTTTGCAGCGCAGCATAACATCTCACTTGCTGACTCCTATGCCTACGGAGACTCGGTAAACGATCTGCCAATGCTCTTAATGTCCTCGCATCCTTACGCGGTAGATCCTGCTATTCAGCTGCGCTGTCACCCAGATTTCTCTAAACTTACAGAGGTAAGCTGGATTTAACCTTATTGCTCAATAAGTCTCCTTCGTTATAGAGTACGTTCACAGTTTTTCATGCAGGTCTCACTGTATGTTAAAAACAGTGGTATCGTATTCTGTCAGATTAGCTGGTAGTGGATATATCAACATCCGGAGAAATTCTTATATTGTAACTAGGGAAGTCTTCTCTGATCTCCCTGTATAGAATTTCAAGTCCCTTATCTGGGCTAATATCAAAGCTGAATACTACGTCAAAACGCATTTCCTTGATCTCGAGATCTATATAGAATCCGTGGATCTGTACAGCCCAGGAGTGAGATACCACCTTCTGTTGAACTTGGTTGAAAATTTTGGCAGCTTCATCATTCTGGGTGTTGAAGGAATACACTCCAACGCCTGCCAAAATAACTCCGGTTTCACGGTAGATTCTGGTTTCCAGTTTTCTCGTCAGACGGTCGACGTCTTTTACGGTCATGACATCCGGCAGCTGCACGTGAACTGAGGCATAGTTTTTGTCCGGTCCGTAGTTGTACATAACCAGATCATAGGCTCCAAGAACTTCTTTTTCTTCATTGATCAGTCTCTTGATCCTGTCTGTTAAGGATTTGTCGGCGCGCAGACCTAAAATTTCATTTATGGTATCGCGCATGATTTCAATGCCTGCCTTGACAATAAACAGTGAAATAACCGCGCCAACGTAGGCTTCCAAAGAAATATCTGTAAACATGAATAAAATTGCACTGGCAAGCACAGAGAATGACAGTATCGCATCAAACATGGCATCCTGCCCAGAAGCTATTAGTGATCCAGAATGAACCTTTTCTCCCTGATTTTTCACATAGCGGCCGAGCACGACCTTCACGGCGACTGCCACTGCTATGATGATAAGCGATATCAGATCGTAGTCAGGATTTTCAGGATAGATTATCTTCTTGACGGATTCGACGGCAGAGGTAATGCCTGCGTAGAGAATGATGCCCGATACAATCATGGCGCTTAAGTATTCAAGTCGCCCGTAGCCAAAGGGGTGTTTCTTGTCAGGCAGTCTGCCGGCAAGCTTGGTGCCGATGATGGTCACGATTGAAGAGAGGGCATCGGAGAGGTTGTTTACAGCATCAAGGGTGATGGCGATGGAGTTAGACAGGATGCCTATCACTGCCTTGAATGCCGCGAGCAGAATATTGGTAGCGATGCCTATTATGCTGGTTTTAATTATGGTACTGTCACGATTCTGCTCATCGGACTTACCGCTGTTACTTTCACTCATGCTCTGTGTCTCTTGATTATGGTGGTATCTGACTGATTTACAGGGAATAATTCTATTATAATTACGGCAGTTAGTAAAAGCTGCGGTCTGTATACAGTCTTATTCTGTTTTTCTAGTAGTTTAAAACATTATTGTATGGCAAAATGTGGGGCATGCAGAATCATGAACATTTTTCCCACGCTCAGAGCAGACTGCCTAAGCGTACAGTAGACGGCATTGTCCTTTTAGACAAGCCTACCGGTATTTCTTCTTCCGCGGCTCTTACCAGAGTGCGCGGCATGTATCGTGCGCTCAAGGGCGGGCATACGGGCGCACTTGATCCATTAGCCTCAGGTCTTCTGCCAATCTGTCTTGGCGAGTCGGCCAAGTTTTCGTCCTTTTTTCTCGAGGGCCGCAAAAAATACCGTGCCACAGGAAAATTAGGCATAGTAACCACTACCGCTGATGCAGAAGGCGAGGTTGTAGTAAAAAGGGAAGTCGGGGATGCCGCTAAGAGG
>DMTG01000215.1 GCA_003477345.1 Succinivibrionaceae bacterium
GTTGTGGATATGTCCTATATCTTTTCAGGCTGCCAACGCTTTAATCAGCCGCTGGCCGGCTGGAACGTCTCCAAGGTACGATCACTGCAGGGGGCATTTATAAGAACACTGAGCTTTAACAGACCTATCGGATCCTGGGACGTTTCTAATGTAACCGACATGTCCATGACATTTTTTCAATGTCTGTCGCTAAAACAGAATCTTGAGTCCTGGAATGTATCTCATGTGACTACCATGCATGCTATGTTTAAACACTGCATTGCCTTCAATCAGCCGCTGGAGAACTGGGATGTCTCAAGCGTTGTCGACATGGATGAGGCCTTCATGGGCTGTCTTTCCTTCAATCAGCCTCTTGAAAAATGGAATGTGTACAAGGTTGAAAGCATGGTTTCCATGTTCGAAGGCTGCGTTGCATTTAACCGCCGACTGGAAAACTGGGATATTTCCAAGGTAAAGAATATGAAGAATATATTTGCAGGCTGTGTATCCCTGAAATATGTTCCGGAAAACTGGAATTTTATGCAGAATGATGGCTGGGAAGATGATATTGCCTTTAATTTCTAGAGAGGCAGCGACCGTACATTAAAGGCTGAGAAAAGGTAAAAAAGAAGGATCCTGCAGGATCCTTCTAAAACATATTACTTAATCTGTTTTATATATTCTTTGACATCTTTGCCGAAGACATCACTTCTGGCTGCATATTCTATAAAGGTTTTTATATAACCTAGCTTGTTTCCGCAGTCGTGGCTGCATCCCTTGATTGCAAAGGCATCAACCTGTTCTAGCTTCATAAGAAGTTCGATTGTATCTGTAAGCTGGAATTCTCCACCGGCACCTTCAGGAGTCTTTCTGAAAAGCTGCCAGATTTCAGCAGGCAGTACATAACGTCCTACTACAGCGAAATCAGAAGGGGCATCTTTGACTTCCGGCTTTTCAACGATATTTTTAATTGCTACGCTGGCGCCTTCTTTAGGTACCTCTCCGCCTAAATCAACAATACCGTAGGAATGCACTGATTCGTGCGGTACCTTTTCTACCATGATCTGAGAAATACCGGTTTCCTCAAAGCGCTTTACCATAGCTGCAAGATTGTCTTTTGCCAGGTTGGAGCGCTTTTCATCAATAATTACGTCCGGCAGCAGTACAGCAAACGGATTCTTTCCAATGATAGGGAGAGAGCAGCTGATTGCGTGAGCAAGGCCCTTGGCTTCACCCTGTCTGATGTGCATGATGGTCACATCTTTTGGAATGATGTTCTGTACTTCAGCCAGCAGCTGTCTTTTAACACGTTTTTCAAGAGTAGCTTCAAGTTCGAAAGAGGTATCGAAGTGGTTTTCGATAGCGTTTTTGGAAGAATGAGTTACTAGTACGATGTTCTTGATTCCTGCTGAAACGGCTTCATTGACAACATACTGAATAAGCGGTTTGTCCACCAGCGGCATCATTTCCTTTGGGATGGCTTTGGTTGCCGGCAGCAGTCTGGTTCCTAATCCAGCAACAGGTATAACGGCATACTTGATGTTGCCGTAGTTCATATCAGGCATTGGTTACTCCTTTTGTTTCTCTTTGTTCTGCATCTTTTCCTGAGCTTCCTTAAGCAGCTCGGGATTTTTCTTGAAAATCCATAATCCGCAGGCAAGTGCAAATATGAAGTTTAAAATTGCATTGCCGAATGTTTTGTAATCTACCCAGATTGATTCTGCTTCCTGCTCAGTGACGCCGATTAGTGCAGGCAGGCAGAAAGCGATTATGATGTTGAGTATTCCTGCGAAAACGAAAAACACCATCCAGTATTTAGCCATGCTGGACCAGGCCTGCTCAGAGAGCGGCAGCTCCTGTCCGAACAGATAGGAAAAAGGGTTTTTCTTGAGAATTATCTGGCAGACAAAGATAGCTCCTGCCAGCAGGAAATTTACAACAGTGACCTTCCATTTAATAATCTGAGGATCATTAAGAAGAATAGTAGGCAGTCCGAAAATAATTACTGCGACTGTAAGAAAAATCTGCATTCTTGAAATTTTTTTAGAAATCAGAAATTCAAGAACTGAGGCGATAATGCAGCCACCAAGAATCACCGCAGTAGCTGTGATCATGTTGGAGGTCATTTTATAAGTTATAAAGAATGCAATTAATGGAATAAAATTAATTATTTTGATAATCATTTAATATATTTTTGTAATTTAGAAAAAAAATTTACAGTAGTATAGCACGTAAGCCAAAGGAAGGGGCAGGGAGTGCTGACAGCGAGAATGTATTTTTTATATCTGTGAGATGGTATTCAGGATTAACAGCAAGATCATGCAAAAAAAAGCAGACAGTTAATGTTCATGGATACGTATGAACCTGAGAGTTACAGATCTGCGCTGCACTACATTATTTCATGCTCTTTTTTCTTGGGTCTTTCGTTTCTCTTAAAGTATATTCCCTGATTGTCGGCGGAAAGAACCGTGACCTGCTCATTTAGAAAACGGATAACCTGTCCATAGTTAAGATCGTAGTTCACCTGAGGTGAAGTCTGGGTTTTGCAGTCTCTGGCTGCAAACTTCAACGTAGTG
>DMTG01000294.1 GCA_003477345.1 Succinivibrionaceae bacterium
ATTTTCTGTGTCAACGCTTTTTTTGACTTTTATCACTATTTTTTATAACTTATTGTTTTTAATTATAAAATTTTTGAGAAAAATATAGCCATTTTCTTTGAATGTTTTTTCTCTAGCGCTATAGTCTTTCAAAACACCTGTGTAATAGGCTCTATTCTCTATATCCACTATGGTGTTTCTCGGAATTTTCCTGGATAGAAGAGAAGCAACTCTCCGCCCTATAGCATTGCCTGAATCAATCAGCTTGATTTCCGGCAGCAGCTCCTGAATATAAGCTTTTACCAGAGGATAATGAGTACAGCCTAATACCAGAACATCAGGCTGATCTGCTTCCTTTAAGGATGTAAGTGGCGCTAGTTCTCTTGCAAGGGCAGATTTATCAATGAAATGCTCTGTAATGTAGTTTTCTGCAATTTCCGCAAGATGCTCTGATGAAACAGGCAGAACCTTGCAGTTACTGGCAAAATCAGCTATCAGTTTCCTGGTATAAACTCTCTTCACTGTGCCTGGGGTTGCCAGAAGTCCGATAATTTTTTTTCTTGATTTTGCAGCGGCAGGTTTGATTGCCGGGACTACCCCTACGATTGGGACATCAGTCAGCGCTCTTAGAGTCGGCAGCGCGATCGTGCTTGCCGTATTGCAGGCTATTACGATAAGATCCGGATTAAAATTATTAAGAGCCTGCTGAATAATATTGCGTATTCTTTCTATTAAATAGTCTTCTGTTTTTCTTCCATAAGGAAATGCTTCATTATCAAACAAATAATAACTTTCGATATTGGGATTTATTTTTTTGACTTCATGATAAACAGATAACCCACCTACTCCTGAATCAAAAAAAAGCACTCTATAAACTTTTAGTTTTTGTTCTGACACTTTATGATCTCTATTATTTCACTTAATTAGATGAGCATTTCTATGTTGAAAACACTTCTAACTTCTACAGATCCAGATAACTACGATAATTATCTCAATGAGAAAATCAACTATGTTACAACTCTTCTGAGAGATTCCGGGATAGACTTTCCTGCCCCCGAAATATTTAAATCCCTTAAGGAACATTACAGAATGCGCGCAGAGTTTTCTGTTTTTTTTAATGAAAACGCAAGCGAGCTTTATTATGTAATGTTTGAGCCTCATTCAAAACCTAAAAAGAAAATTATTATTGATAATTTCCCTATTGCCTCTGTTTCTATAAATCAGGCCATGCAGGAGTTGAAAGCTCTAATTCCTGATTACCCTGAAATAAAAAACAGACTTTTTGAAATAGATTTCCTCTCTAACAAAAAAGGCGAGCTAATTATAACACTCATATATCATAGAAAACTTGATGAGCTCTCCTGGCAGAAAGAAGCCGAAGTCTTAAGAGATCTGCTGAGTAAACGCGGACTATATGTAAACTTCGTGGCCAGATCGAAAAAGCAGAAAATTTTAGTAAGTACTGATTCTCTGATCGAAGAAATTGCTACCGATAGGCAGAAATTCATGCTTAAACAGACTGAGGGCAATTTTTCCCAGCCTAATATCAGCGCCTGTGAAAATATGGTTAATTTTGCAAGAAAATGCTGTAAAGATCAATCAGATAAAGATTTGCTGGAACTGTACTGCGGAAGCGGCACATTTACCGTGTGTCTGGCAGGTCTTTTTAAAAAGGTACTGGCAACAGAAGTGTCTAGAACGCCTACCGAAAATGCCTTATTCAATATTAGAAATAATGAAATAACAAATACGCAGATAGTAAGACTAAGCGCCGTAGAAGTAGCTCAGGCATTAGAAAATATCCGCAAATTCAGAAGACTTGAACTGGCAGGAATTAACATAAATGATTATAACTTCTCTACCCTTTTTATAGATCCTCCAAGGAGCGGTCTTCAGTATAAAGAAGCATTGGACTTCACGGCAAAATTCGACAGAATAATATACATTTCTTGTGGAAAGGAGTCCTTTGCCAGTGATTTAAAATATCTTCAGAAAACCCATACTGTAAGCAAACTGGCTTTTTTTGATCAGTTTCCTTATACAGAACACCTAGAAAGCGGCGCTCTTCTTTTAAAGAAGTAGCTGCAGCTCACAGGGACGATTATCAAAACAAAACCCCGTTCTATGAACGGGGTTTGAAATTATGAGTTTAACCTATTTAACTGCGAAGCTATTCCATATAGTGCTCTGGCATAGGAATTCTTGCAACTCCAGTTTTCACTGCAGCTTCTGCCACGGCTCTTGACAGCTTCTTGAGAAGTCTTGGATCCATTGGCTTTGGAATTAAATAGTCCCTTCCGTACTCAAGCTTATCAACCTGAGCGGCTTTTACTACCTCAGGAGGTACTGGTTCCTTGGCCAAATCTTTCAGAGCATTCATGGCAGCAAGTTTCATTTCTGTATTGATGCAGGTTGCACGAACATCCAGAGTTCCTCTGAACAGGTATGGGAAGCACAAAACATTATTAATCTGATTTGGATAGTCAGAACGGCCTGTTCCCATAATAATATCAGGGCGAACGCGCTCCACAAGAGCAGGATCGACTTCAGGATCAGGGTTAGAGCATGCGAAAATAACAGCATTCTTTGCCATTGATTTCACATCGTCTTCTGAGATCAGTCCTGGACCTGATACGCCTAACAGAACGTCAGCATCCTTCATTGCCTCTGAGAGAGTCTTAGGGCCAGCATCGTTAATAAAGTTAGGCTTTTCGCCATTGTTATACTGCGGTCTGTCTGAACGAATAACACCGTGGCGGTCCACCATGAAGAAATTCTTCTTATTAGCGCCACTTGCAAGCAGAAGGTTAGAGCAGGCAACTCCTGCAGCACCTGCACCCACACAGACAACCTTGCAGTCGCCAATCTTTTTGCCCTGCAGTTCAACAGCATTAAGAATTCCTGCAGTGGTTACAATTGCAGTGCCGTGCTGATCGTCATGGAAGAT
>DMTG01000298.1 GCA_003477345.1 Succinivibrionaceae bacterium
CGAATAGCATCAATAGATGATTCCAGATGTTCTATGTCTTCTACATCATTAATAGGAGATACCCTAAGGTTTTCAACAGAATAAAAGGTTTTCGCTGTTGAACCTTTTGTATTGCGTTCTTTGCTCATAAATGTTCCTCTCAGCAATTAATCAGGCTTTATCCGGCGAGTATTTTTACTGCTTTGTTTCCGAGGCAAACAGCACTCTGTCACCTTTTCTGTCTTTCATCAGTATGGCATCGGATGAAACGTCAGATAAAACGAAGGTCAAGGTAGAATTCTGCTTAAAGGTGGTATTTCCTATTGAGCACGGAACATCATCTACATAAGCGGCAAAGCAGTTTAGCTTGAGATCATCTCCAGTATCATTAGTGATAGCTACGCTGATTTTCATTTCAAGATCGCTAATCATGTTGTCTTTCAGAAATTGTCTGAACCTCTTGTAAAAATCCTTATTAGCCTGTGCCAGAAGACTGCCGTCTTTCTGATAAATGATGTTGAGATCATTTTCATATTTTGTATTGGCATCGACAGTTCCAACTCCAAGCGGTATTTCAAATGAAGCAAAAGAGTTCATTTTTCTCGTATAGCATTCTTTGTATTTAGCTCCTTTGAAAACATTAGGAATCATCTGCTGAATTTTTATAAGGCTGTCGGAAGGCTTGCGGCTGTCTTCGTGGCTGCTGCAGCCTGCTATTTCTACGTTTGTAAGAGCAGTCAGCGCATGGAGTGGCTGGCTCTTAAGTTCTGAGTACTTTGTATTGACTTCAAGTTCAGTTTTACAGCCTGCAAGTAATAGACTGGCAGCAATTAAGCTTAGAACTACACCTTTTTTCATATTGCACACCTCATAAAAAAATTAACAAGACATTTTTTACAGATAACTAACAAAACCATTAATTAATCTTTTGTATGATTGAGTTTAGGATGTTTCTATTCCGAATTCTGATATCGGTTTTAAAATATCAGGCATATATATCAAATTTTCATGTGCGATCCTCTTTACTTTATACATTAATGCTATATATTATTAATAAGCTATTTAGAAATTTATTAATCACGATGGTGTAATTTTATGGGCAGAGTTCTTAAAAAAAGTATTGCCTCTCCTTCAGAGAAGCTGATAGCACTGTATTCACTGCTGCTGTTTGCAAGATATCCAATCAGTCTTACCAAGATTGCAGAGCATCTGCAGTGCTCCAAACAGTCAGCCTTAAGACTGATTGAAAGAATCGAAACGTCGGGGTACGGCAAGGTGATCAGGAATAAAAAGGGCAGAGAGACAGTATATGTCCTTGCAAAGCCTAAGAATCTTCCAAAGATCAGCATTAATGCCGAAGGTCTTTATCAGCTGTCGCTGTGCCGCAATTTCCTGATGCATATGCTGCCTGAGCAGATGAAACTCAATATTGATGCGGTAATTCAGGAGGCCTCGGCCTATCTGTCTGATGAACCGGTAACCGAGGATTTTCTGTCGGTAGGGGATGTCTATACCAAGGGCAGCATTGACCATACTCCGTATCAGCCTATACTCGATACCGTCATTGAAGCTATCCGCAGTCACAAGGTCTGCAATATTGTTTATACGCCGTCTTCAGGAGATAGGGAAAAGCAGTACTGCCTGGCGCCGCACAGGATCACCGCCTTCCATGACAATCTGTATGTAATAGGCAGACTGGTAACTTCAGAAGGCGTAGCAGAACCTATAAACGATCATAACAACACCTTTGCGCTGTACCGCTTTAAGAGTGCTGAAATTACGCATCGCAACACCGATATGGTGCCAGCTATAAACAATAAGAGTGAAGGCGCTTTTGGCTGGTATGACCAGGGCTCGACCTTTGACACCAGCATCAGGTTTATCAAGGCAGCCGCACCCTATGTGGCCACCCGTACCTGGAGCAGCAAGCAGAGTATTGAGTACCACGATAATGGCGATTTTATTCTGACCATGACGGTCAGAAGCCGCAATGAGCTGATTTCCTGGATCTTAAGTTTTCAGGGAGCGGCTGAGGTACTCGAGCCTCTGGATATAAGACAGAGTGTCAGAGAGGCGGCCGGGAAGATTGCCGCTTTGCATGAGAAATAATCCACTGCCTACTGCATAAAAACACCGTTTTAAGACCACACGTAAAAACAGAGGTTGAAAATGATAATTCCTGATATGAATGAAGAGCAGCAGAACGACATTAATGAAGTTAAGAGCTTTATTGAAAGGAATCTTACTTCTGACACAGTTAAAAGCGCCATGCAGGATTTCTACAGCGGTGATAAAGAGGAGACTCCCTGGCATCTTGATGTCTCTGTGGGGCAGATCTTAAAACAAAAGCGTCTCATGCTGGCGCTGCGCAGCCATCTTTTAGCGCTGATCCCGTTTGAGGAGCTGCAGGAGAAGATGAACCTTATGAAGGACAGTGATCCTGATGATGAATTATCAGAGGATGGTGACTTCTTTTATGATGAGGATGAAGTCTCAGATGAGGACGATATCCTGGCCTCAGGAAAACCTTTCTCCATGCGCGATACCTTCTCCATGAACTTTCTTTTTAAGATTACTTAAGTTTTGCATTTCATTTTTAGCATATAAAGTGCTTATAAATGCGGTCTAGCACCACATTTGTTGTTTGAAAATCAATTTCTTTTATATTTTTTGAGTTGAGTTATGATTTTTTGGAGTGAACTTTGCTGTAAAAAAGTGTTTTTTATATAAAAATCATATAAATA
>DMTG01000277.1 GCA_003477345.1 Succinivibrionaceae bacterium
AAAAAACCCAGAACTTTTTAGATGCCTATGCAAATTCAAAAATCTGGGATTCCTGCATCAGCAATATTAAAAAATGCAATTTTGAAGAAGTTGAAAAAAAGCTTGCCATCAGCGCCGCCTCAACCTCCTCAAGTGTCGCCACCTATGCCATGCGCAACCGCGAGAGCGTGACCCATGAACTTGAATCCCTCGCGGTTATAACCAGCGGAGCCATGGATGCTCAGGGAATCAACGACCGCCTGGATGCCATGCTTCGCTATCAGGGACACATGGCGCAGTCATTTGTAAAGCTCAATGACCGTTTAGACAGCCTGCTTGTAATGCTGTCGCGCGACATTGAACATAGAAAGGCTCAGGACCTTATTAACGAGAAAGCTGCTCTTGTCTATTTCAACGGCCACGAAAAGGCAAAGTCTCAGCATGTTTCACCACTACTGGATTAAAAAAATGCGCCTAAAGATTATTTACCAGGTGTTAAAGCTTACAGCAGTATCTGCACTGCTGGCTCTTCTAAGCGAGGCGGCCCAGGCAGAGACTTTTAGCAGCAACATCATACTGCACTCCTATGAGTTCTTTAAAGACAGCATCTACGGCAGCCATGAGACTCTCTACTATCACACGAAATTAGCCTTTTTTTGTCTGATGGTAATCAGCGTCGTCTACCAGGCGGCGTCATACATGTTCAGAAGCAGTTTCAGTCTGCAGTCCATGTGCGGCGGTATTATTGCCATCATTGTCTCTACAGCCAGCATAAACTACATTCTCGAAAGTTATCCTGAATTTGCCAAAGTTATTATCAATGCAGTCCCTGGAATAGTCGGCGTAGGCAGCGACGGCGCGGCTGAATTCCTAGACGAAGGCTTTAATTTTGCAGCCCAGATCATGTCTGAAAACCTGATATTCAATATCTCGCCTATGATAAGCATCATCAACTGCTGCGCAGCCGCCCTGCTTTACATCTGCTGCGCTCTGGCATCTATTAGATTCATTCTGGCAAAGCTGAGCGCCTTCATTCTGGCAACGATAGGCATTGTATGTCTGGCTTTCTTCCCTTTTGTATCCTTAAGAGGAATTGCCATAAGCTATTTACGATCTCTGTTTGCCTCCTCTCTGGAGCTTGGAACAATCGCCCTGATTTTCAAAGGCTGCTTTATTTCCCTGCACCGCTATCATCAGGAACTGGAAGACTCAGGCTTCAATATGAGTCTTGACAGTGCAATGTTCCTGATATTTCAGGCACTGCTGCTCGTAATTCTGACCTGGATTATCCCAGGCAGAGTAGCCTCTCTTGCCTATGGCGACTACACTCCATCTCATCGTCACGGTGTTTCCGTAACCAGAGTCGTCAGAACCGTAAAATCAGCAGCCAGCTGATAATATTATAAAAATCAGATAGTAAATATTTTAGGTTCAGTTTTTCAGAACTTCTGCCTGAACTTTGAAAACTGATTTTTTTCACCATCTTTTGCCTAAGGTGGCAAACCTTGCCACCTGTTTTTAGCCTGCTTTTTTTTAGTTTTTTAGTATTTTTTAGCTTATCTTCAATAAGTTAAACAAGTAATTCGCATCTGGCACACTGCTTGCAACAATGAGTTCAGGAGAGAAAATTATTCCTACTATAAATAAAAATTAAAAAACCAAATTTAAATTACGTTGTGGAGAAATTCTTATGTTTGGTATTCAATTAAGCGGCCTTAGTGCAAGTCAGAAATATCTGGATGTTACTTCAAATAATATTTCCAACACCAATACCTACGGTTTTAAGAGATCCCGTGCTGAATTTTCAGACATGTACGGCAACTCGATCTTCTCTAACAAGAAAACCAATGTAGGCTTAGGTGTTACCACTGCAGTAGTAGCCCAGCAGTTTGCTCAGGGTTCCCTGTCAGGCGACACCGGCAACAACCTCGATATGGCCATTAACGGCAACGGTTTCTTCGTGCTGTCTCCTACTCTGAACACTGCCGACAATATGACAGAAATAGGTACCAGAACCTATACTCGTGCTGGAGCATTTGAATTCAACAAAGACGGTTACATCGTAACTGCTCAGGGCGATTACCTTCAAGTCTACAATGTCAATGACGACGGCTCTGTATCAAACCTTGATATTGCCTCTACCCATGCGCTGCAGGTTCCAAGTACCACCGGTGCTCCAAGAGCAACAACTGCTGTAAGTATAGGAATCAATCTGCCCGCCAATGCTACATCTTTAAATCCCCAAAAAACTGATGGAACTCTTACCTATACAGGTACTTCAACACTGAGCGGAGCCACAATAGTTAATTCAGCAGTAAACCAGTTCGATACCAAAGATACGTCGACTTACACAGGATCCACTTCACAGACCATACACGATTCCTTAGGAGGCACACATACCCTTACCTATTACTTCATAAAAGACAGTACCGATTCTACCGTCACATCAAGCACTTACGGTCAGACAACCTGGTATGTACTGGCTTACGTAGACGGAAATCCCTGCGATATTACAAATACAGTAAAAGACGATGCAACTGTTGACGAAGGTGTACAGCTCGGAGTGACCGACTCTAATTCATCTGATTACGGATCAGTATTCAGAGGAGCTAAACTGATTTTCGGATCAGACGGAAAAGTTGTATCTCAAGTACCAGAAGCACTTCACCTTGCAAACGTAAACAAGACTACTGGTGGAGCAAAATATCAGATTGATAAAACGGCAGATGCTGACGGTGTTAGAGACAACGTATATGCACTGGCAGCCTGTATGGGCGGTGGTGTTGCAGAAGATCAGGACATCTCTATTACCATGAATCTGACTCAGTACGGCAGTTCCTCGTTCTCAATCAGTGAATCACCTACCAATGACGGCTACTCTACCGGTCTTTTAAATGACATGGAAGTAAACGAAGAAGGACTTATAGTTGCAACCTATACCAACGGCAAGCAGAATTATCTGGGAATGGTGGCACTAGCTGACTTCGTAAACCCGCAGGGCTTAACCAAAATCGGCGATACCCAGTGGAAAGCTTCGATTAACTCCGGCGATCCGGAAGCCAGGCAGGCAAGCCAGGGAACAGCAGGTTCCATAAAAGGCTCCAACCTTGAAATGTCCAACGTTGACATGGCAGGATCCCTTGTTGACCTGATTGTGGCCCAGCGCTCCTATCAGGCAAACGCCCAGGCCATGCAGACTCAGAATACCATGCTGGATGCCATTATGAACGTTCGTTAATAGCATCCCCTCTACAACGAAAAAATTTGCCACGATGTGTATCGTGGCTTTTTTTTGCCTTTTGTCTTCTTTGTGTTCCATTAGTGCACGCACTAAACAGAGGGTGCAATTATTCAGCTACAGTGATACATTATGTGCGTTCGTTTTTTTTCATTAACTACTCTACTATAAGGTATGGTTATGAACGCAGTGCGTTTTAGTGAGGCGCCAAAAAAAGTAAAAGCCGTTAAGGAT
>DMTG01000316.1 GCA_003477345.1 Succinivibrionaceae bacterium
GTAGGCGGCGAGTTACAGAAAAGCAACCCATGATTAGTTTAGCGCCTTATATCCCCCGTCCTGAAGGACGGGTTTTACGACTCCTTTTGATAAACAAGGTGGAAAGTTATGGCAAAGTTACTCTTCAAGAATGCAACCGTGGTTTGCAGAGACAGAATAAGACGCACGGATCTTCTGACATCCGGCGCCTTCATTGAGCGTATAGACAAAGATATTGACTGTGCTGATGCAGAGGTAATAGACTGCCGCGGTCTTGTGATGATCCCGGGACTTATAGATGAACATGTCCATTTCCGTGATTTGGGCTTAAGTTCCAAAGCCACCATCTCCTCAGAGTCTAAAGCTGCTGTATTAGGCGGTGTAACCTCCTTTATGGATATGCCTAATACCAATCCTCCGACCGTAGATGGTAAAAGTCTTGAGGGCAAGAAGCTTATTGCAGCTAGAGACTCTTTAGCCAATTACGCTTTCTATCTTGGCGCCACTCCTGACAATCTTGAAGAAATAAAAAAGGCTGATCCTAAGAGTATTGCCGGCATCAAGGTCTTTATGGGCGCTACCACCGGCAATCTGCTGGTAGACGATCTCAAGTATCTCACTAAAGTATTCGCCTCAGCTCCATGTCTGGTTGCAACTCACTGCGAGTCAACTGAAATTATTAAAAAGCGTGAGCAGGCAGCTTACGAACACTATGGCGACAATATTCCCTTTTCCATGCATCCTGTCATAAGAAACCGCGACTGCTGCCTTAAATCCTCAGAGCTTGCGGTGGAGCTTGCCAAGGCTACCGGAGCACGCCTGCATATCATGCACATATCAACCGCTGAGGAAGTAGATCTGTTGCGTCAGTATATGCTGGGGGATATAAGTAAGCGTCAGATTTCAGGGGAGGCCTGCATTCCGCATCTGATGTTCTCTGACTGTGATTATGACCGTCTGGGCGGCTTTTTAAAATGCAATCCGTCAGTAAAAACCGAGCGTGACCGACTCGCGCTTGTAAAAGCAGTATCCGATGGTGTCCTCACCACGGTAGGCACCGATCATGCCCCGCATGAATTAGAAAAGAAAACCGGCAGTTACCGCAGCTGCGCTTCAGGCACCACCTCCGTGCAGTTTTCTCTGCTTGCTATGTGCGATCTCTGGAAGAGGGGAGAGCTCTCGCTTGAAGAAATTGTTCAGGCAACCTCCACTAATGTCGCTCTGCGCTACGGCATCAAAAACCGCGGCTTTATCGAGGAAGGCGCCTGTGCCGATCTGGCAGTCATCAATCCGGTGCTGCCGCATACAGTAACAAAAGATGAAATTGCCAGCACCTGCGGCTGGTCGCCTTTTGTAGGGCATACCTTTGCCTGCTCGCATGTGCATACCGTAGTAAATGGCAATCTGATTGTAAAAGATGGCGTAATCGTATCAGATGAGAAAGGGCAGGCTCTGGAGTTTGCAAGATAGCAAAACTCTTTTACTTAGCTGGCTGTTAATAAAAAAATAAATGCAGTTCAAATAACTGTTAGAAAAAACTTGCCTGATTGAGGCTTAAGAATGAAAATTCCATACTTGAATAATTATTAAACATTAAGTTATTCCAGGTTTGGAATTTTCTTTGGTAAGCATCATATGGAACCTTTGGTACTGCAGCAGAAAAATGATTCGGAGCAGATAAATATTCTGCAGATAACCGATACTCATCTGTTTGCTCAGCCTAAGGTCCGCCTCCTGGGGCTTAATACCGCAGACAGCTTCAGTGCTGTGGTCAATGCCATCATCAGACAGAACCTGAAGTTTGACTTTATTGTGCATACCGGAGATGTTTCTCAGGACTATTCGCCAGAATCCTACCGCTATTTTGCCTCGGTGATTCAGAAACTGGGCGCCAAGAAGATTTTTTTCATACCAGGCAACCACGATGACGGCCCTTTAATGTACCGTATGTTCGGACAGCTGGGCATAGATACCCATCGTCAGGTTATCTTAGGCAACTGGCAGTTCATATTTTTAAATTCCGAAGTCTACGGCGTGCCGCACGGCTGGGTGCAGCGCGAAGAGCTGAACTTTTTAAGTGCCTGCGTCAATGCCTATCCGTCACATCATGCCTGTGTAATGCTGCATCATCTGCCGCAGCTGGTACACAGCGACTGGCTGGATACTCAGACCCTGCACAATCAGGATGAGTTCATGAGCTATCTGCACAGACTGCCTCAGGTAAAGCTGGTGCTCTGCGGCCATGTGCATCAGGAAGTGGATAATGTGGTAAACGGGGTACGATTCATCGCCTCGCCTTCAACCTCGATTCAGTTTATGCCTAACTCTAGAGATTTTGCCTTAGATCTTAGAGGCCCGGGCTGGCGCACCCTGTCCTTAAAGCCTTTTGGCGATCTGGAAACCAAGGTTTACAGACTGCCTGACAACTCTTTTGTGCCTGATACCAGAGCAAGCGGTTACTGATCTTCTTTGGTTGTTGTATATTGATAGACAGTAAAAGGCTGTTTTCTGGAGATGTCATCAGTATGCTAATAGCTTATATCCACGGTTTCCTGTCAGGCTCTCAGGCTGTAAAAAGTAAAATCCTTAAAAAAGAGCTGGCGCTCAGTTATCCCCACATAAGCTTTACCGCTCCTGATTTTCCAGATACCCCGGAAGAGGCCTATGCCGCACTGTGCAGCTTTGTAGAACAAACCTTAAGCACCAGAAAGCCTGATCTGCCGCTCTGCCTTGTCGGCAGCTCCATGGGCGGTTTCTTCTCGACGCTGCTGTCCATAAAGTATCATCTTCCGGCCGTACTGTTAAATCCCTGCATCCATCCGCAGGATTACTTTGAGTCATTGATTGGCGAGCAGGTAAATCCCTATACTGATAATCATTTTGTTTTAAAAAAAGAAATGCTATATTTCCTGAAGGATTGCGATGACAAGGCCAGGGCTTTTGACCCGCAGCTTATAAAAGTGTTTCTGCAGGAGGCCGATGAGGTTTTAGACTATAAAAAATCTCTTAACTTTTTTAAAAATACTTCTCCTGTCGTAACCCCTGGCGGCTGCCACGCCTTTGAGGGCTTTGCGAACATAATTCCTGATATTGTGGATTTTTTTGAAAAACAGCGCTAAGACTCTGCTAATTGTTCTGAACGGATAATATGCTAGCGCCTCTGCGCATAATAACTATTACTAACAGAAGATGAATTTTAAAAGGTGTGTTCCATGCGAATTCTGCTTGTTGAAGATGATATTCAGATTGCCAAAGCCGTAGAAGACGGTCTTAAGAGCAAGGCCTTTGCCGTAGACTGCTTAAATAACGGCTCGGATGCCAGCTATGCTCCTGATGATGCCGATTACGACTGTATCCTGCTCGACCTCGGCCTCCCAGGCATTGATGGTATAGATCTGCTGCGCAGCTGGAGATCGCGCCGTATTAAAACTCCGGTTATTATCATTACCGCCCGTGACGGCCTTGATGATCGCGTCAAGGGGCTCGATATCGGCGCTGATGACTATGTGGTAAAGCCTTTTGACCTGTCTGAGCTTTTAGCCCGTATCCGCGCGGTTACCAGAAGAAGTCAGTCCTCCTCTCTTAAGGATAATGTACTGACTAACGGCATTCTGTCATTAGATACAGTCTCCCATGAGGCCTCTCTTAAAAATGAGCAGGGTGAGACTGTTCCTGTCTCACTTACCGCCCGTGAATATGCGCTGCTTGAGGCGCTTTTAAACCGTCCCGGGGCCGTGCTCTCCCGCGAGACACTTGAAGACAAGATATACAGTTTTGGCGATGAGGTGGAATCCAACGCCATTGAGTTCATAATTCATAATCTGCGTAAAAAAATCGGCTCGGCCAACATAAAGAATGTTAGAGGTGTAGGTTGGAAGGTGGCAAAAGGAGAAT
>DMTG01000040.1 GCA_003477345.1 Succinivibrionaceae bacterium
TATGGGTTCAGCTACAGCAGAAGCAAAGACTACAATCCGTATCGGTACCTTTGCAGGTCCTGAGCACCCTGTTACTCTTGCTATCAACTATTTCAAAGAGAATATAGAAAAAGAGTCCAATGGTGAGATTGTTGTCAAGCACTTCCCTAACAATCAGTTAGGACCTGAGAGTGTTGTTATCGATCAGATCAAGCGCGGCACTATTCAGATGGCAGTTACAGGCTCACAGATTAAAAAGGATGAGCCAAACATCGGTCTGTCAGACACCCCTTATGTAATTCACTCATGGGCTCAGGCACGTGCCTGCTACGATGAGGAAGGCATGAAGATTATGTCCGGCAACTATGAAAAGAACACCGGTGTAAAAATCGCTGGCTACATGGTAAACGGCTTCCGTGAATTATCCTCAAACCGTCCTGTAACCAACATGAAGGAACTGCAGGGACTTAAGATCCGTATTCCAGACAATGAAATCCACGTTCATCTGTTCGAAGCTTTAGGCACCAACAATGTAATGATGCCTCTTCCTGAAGTTTACAATGCTCTGGAAACTCACATGATCGACGGTCAGGAAAACCCTTATGCAACCATTCTGGCATCAGGATTCCACGAAGTTCAGTCAGACATTCTGGAACCCCGCCACATGTTTGCAATCGCCCCGTTCTTAATGAACGGCAAGTTCTACAGCAAGCTGTCTGATTCTGACAAGGCATTAGTAGACAAGTGGATTAAGAAGACTGTTGAATACAACTGGGAAATCTCTGAAAAGAACGACGACGACTGCAAGGCAGCTCTTGCCAAAAAAGGCGTAAAGATTCATGAAATGACCCCAGAGATGCAGAAAGAGATCGATGCCAAACTGGTAGATTTCTACAAATGGTACGGCACTATCATCCCTGATGCACAGAAATGGATTGATTACTGCAAATCAAAAGAAAATGCAAAATAATCAAATAGATACTCATAATTAACATCTAAGTTGTTTTTGATATTGCAGCGTTCTGGAAAAGGACGCTGCTTTTTTTATTTCGGCAACAAAAAAATTTCTTATTAACAGTCTGAATAACAAAAATAAATTTTAAAAACAGGAATAAAAAATTCAAGCTTGATAAACGTACTCTCCCCCTGGAATTCTGCCTTATTACAGATCTCTGATTTTTTAAAATTATTCTTGTTAAGATCAATCAGTTAATAATTAAAAACGAGATAAAGATCTTATTTTGTTGCAAATATATAAAAGGTGTAATAATCTTCTCTTGTCTTATATTATGCAAGAATATGGATATATAAAAGCAGATATGTTGTTGGTGTCTGCAGCTTTAGTGGTTAAAGAAAAATTTGCTAATTATTCAGTCGGCGTTCATTTGCCGATTTCTTATTTGGAATTATCTTTCGATAACCCCAAAGAGCTGCACGCAGAATTCCTTTCTGTAAAATAACAAGAAATAATACACACAAAAAAAACAAATGGCAGCAAATACACTAAAATCAGTAAAAGATCTGGTATCAGAGGAATACAAAAACGTGTTTTACAAAATTCGCGATGTGAAACACGGTCCGGATGAAATACTACCTTGTCTGAAACATAATGCATCCCTTGCTCTTGATGACAAGCTTGAACGCAAAGAAAGTCTGGCAAAGCTCAACCGTTCAATAGGCGATCTCGAAACCGACATATGGGGAAAAATCTACTCCTTATGCCATAATGACGATCCCCAAACCATGACCTGCCTTCATGAAAAATTTTCATTATCCAATGATCTTATATATGTAATCAGACATTGCGGCAAAAATCAGCAGGATGTATATAAAAGTCTGGTAGATCCCCTGCTCTCAAGTTTCTGCATTGCACCAAAGCTGCAGCTCTCGCTGATAGACAGATTCAAGTCCGGAATAAAAGCGGTGCCAAATACTGGAGCTGCTTCTGTAAGTACCTTTTTCTACTTCTGGATGACAATCGCGAACATTGTAAATGATACTGAAGATTATTACGGACTTTACAGAATAAGACTCGGCATATCTGAAGAATTTGCAATGATTTTCAAAAAATACACTCCAGCTGAGTATATGCCTATACTGCTGGCCAGTGATGTATGCCTCAAGCTGCGCTGCTCTGAAGACGTAATAGCAAGTATGATCATGGCTGACAGTAATTCTCCTGAATATATGGCATTAAGGCAGACCCGCAACTACCAGCTGTTTTCATCTCACGCGCTTGGACCTGCCTCTTTAAGACAGAAGATAGCTCATCCTGAGTCAATCGGATCTCTGGTTAGATAAAGACAAAATTAAAAATGGCTAATTCTAATACACTTGAAGACTTACTACCTATCAGAAGCTCTGATAGAAATTATGCCTACCAGATGGCATATGTGCTCTTTGACTATGGTTTTTCAGATAACAATATATGCTATCTGGTCAATCTGGATCACAGAACGGTAGCAAAAATCAAAAAAGCCTACATAAACCGGGTTGGTAAAAAGAGCTCTAGAAAAGCTACCAAAATGCCATATGAAATTTTAAATGGTGTAGGCGGTGTGTTCTATGCTCAGATGGTTGTTCTGTACTGCCATTATCATAGAGGAAAAATAGATGACGCGCTGGATCTGGAAGCGATGCTGCTTGCCTGGAATCTGGTAACTATTAGAAACCGCTGCCTCCGCAACAAAGATGAAAAAGATACGCCCGTAGATAGATACGACAACGCCTTTGCGGATCTGAACATAAATAACCTTTTTACTTTATGTATGTCATTAAGGCACAGCATAAGAGCAATCAATGACAGTGATGGATGCCTGATAGAATACTCAAAGAAACGTCAGGTTATTTATGCGCGGTCAAGTATGGTTGATTTTGATGAAGCAGATCTTCTTAAATACCTTGGAAAACCAACAAGCGTCTTAAAAATCAAGGAACAGTTAAAAAAAGCAGAAAAAGATCGCGGCATGACAACAGATGTAATAAATAACAGCAGGCCACACAGAAAAGTAGCCCCTCTGTGCAGCCAGCCAGAAAACTCATCAGATACCAAAAACGAAATGGTACCAGTTTCTCTTTTTAAGCTGCAGCCGCTTACTATACAGGCCATACAGACAGAGCTTTCAAGTGAGAATGATCCTGATGCATTCACTAAAAAATAAGCGCGTATAAACATAGAAAGTTTTGACTAAAAGGATTTGTAGATTTACAAATCCTTTTTTAGTGCAAAAAAAAAGGAGTTCAGTAGGGAAAAACTGAACTCCGAAATACACTTTTAAGGTTACAAAAAGTTGGTAAAGACCAACAATGAATTAGCTGCAAAGAGAAAACAAAAAACTATGAGCTAATTTCAGCATCAGAATGAGAGATCTGATACCTACATACAAAGCAGGAAAGTTTCGTACTACTTCTGTATGCTAGGCATATTATGATAGAAAATCGTCAAAGCTCAATAAAACGAATGGGCATTTTTCGTCACTTTTTTTAGTTTATTTTAAAATAAATCTTATTTTCAAATAATTAAAAAAAAAATACAAGATACAGATTTTTTTTAATTATTTTTAAAAT
>DMTG01000105.1 GCA_003477345.1 Succinivibrionaceae bacterium
ATGAAGTAAACAACAACCTCATAGGCAAGATCACAGAGGCAGGTCTTAAGATTGCTGGTCTTTCTACTGACAACAAGCTCGTGGAAATCATCGAAAATCCAAATCACCCATGGTTCATTGGTGTGCAGTTCCATCCAGAATTCACATCAAATCCAAGACTTGGACATCCTCTCTTCTCCGGCTTTATAAAAGCCGCCAAAGAATATCAGGACAAGCACAACAGCTAAACTGAACTTTGGACTATAAGAAGTGGCACAGTGCCACTTCTTTGTTTTCTCACTTACGGACCTTTCTAATGAGTATCTTTTCTTATATTTATGAAGTCTGTATAAAACTGGCCAAGCACCCAAAGGCCCCATGGTTTTTGTGCATTAACAGCTTTATAGAATCTATATTCTGGCCAATTCCTCCTGATGTTATGCTGGCACCTATGTGTCTTGCAAAACCTAAGAAATCATACTACTACGCATTAATTACAGTAGTATCTTCTGTAGCAGGAGCCTTCTTCGGATATTACCTTGGCTATTTTATTTATGATCCTTATATTGCGGATCTTATAAATATGTTCCACTACAACGATGCTATGGCCACGGTTAGAGGATGGTTTACCAATGAATTCGGTATTCTGATGGTATTCATTGGAGCCTTCACCCCAATCCCTTATAAGATAATCGCCATCACCACCGGTGTGGTTGCAGCTGAAAGCGTAGCTCAGACCGGAAGCTCAGGCATGCTGACAATTTTCAATTTCCTGCTGGTTTCATTTATCGGCAGAGGTGCCCGCTTCTTCCTTGAAGCCGGAGTCATAGCCTGGGGCGGAGAAAAAATGGAAAAAGCCATACGCAAATACATCGATCGCCTAGGCTGGGCCTGCGTGATACTGATTGGCATCTATGCCGCGTATAAGATCCTAAACTAGACACAAAAAAATGCCATAAGCTTAAAAAAGTTTATGGCATTCTTGTCTAATCTTTGCAGATTATGAATTTGCAGTTACTTTTACGATTGCTTCAACTAATTTGTCGATATTGTTCTCATTAAGTCCTGCAACGCAGATTCTTCCGGAACCTACAATATAGATACCGAAATCTTTCTTGAGTGACTCTACCTGATCACGGTCTAATCCTGAAAAAGAAAACATTCCGTTCTGCTCTGTGAAGAAATCATAACCTTCTGCACCTGCGGCTTTTAGTTTCTCAACTAGAAGCTTGCGCATGCTTAAGATTCTCTCACGGATTTCCTTTAGCTCCATTTCCCACTCTCTGCGGAGTTCCGAATTTGAAAGAATTGTGGTTACAACCTTTTCACCATGGGCAGGTGGGTTGGAAAGAGCGGTTCTTACAGCAATCTTTACCTGAGAGAGTACCTTGGCTGCTGTTTCTTTGTCAGAGCTTACAACTGTCAGTACGCCTACTCTTTCGTTATACATACCGAAGTTTTTAGAGAATGAACTTGCTACCAGGAACTCTTTGCAGTACTTGGCAACTGTTCTAACGCCAACAGCATCCTCTTCAATGCCATGACCTAAGCCCTGATAGGCAAAATCCAGGAACGGCATCAGCTTCTTTTCAGCAAGGAAAGAGGCAATCTTTTCCCACTGCTCAGATGTAGGATCAATGCCTGTTGGATTGTGGCAGCAGGCATGCAACAGAACCACATCACCTTCCTTGGCCTGTGACAGAGTTTCCAGCATTCTGTCGAAGGCTAAATTATGATTGATGCGATCATAGTATGGATAGCGCTCGAATTTTAAGCCTGCTACCTTGGCAATCTGATAATGATTGGCCCAGGTAGGATCAGAAATCCAGACTGTGCTTGCAATGTTCTGCTGATATAAGAAATCTGCACCGATTCTAAGTGCTCCGGTGCCGCCTGGGCAATGGCAGCTTATAGCTCTGCCGCCGTCAACCAGCTCGCTGTCTTTTCCAAATACCAGTTCTCTTGCCAGGCGTCCATACTCAGGCATTCCGGTAATAGGAAGATATGACTTTGTTTTTTCATTTTCCAGAAGCTCTTTTTCTGCAATCTTAACGCACTTCATCACAGGAGTTACGCCTTGAGCGTTCTGATAAACACCTACGCCTAGATTTATCTTGTCAGCACGCGGATCACTTCTGAAAGCCTCATTTAAACCCAGAATCGGATCTGCCGGCGCTGCTTCTACTCGATCAAAAAACATTAGTTATCCCCTAAATATAAAATATTTTCGCTAACTATATCACAGCATTTGTTTTTAGAAACAAATCACATATTGTGCTATCAAAAGGTGCATTAGCGCTAATTGAGTACACGACGCTGCGATTTAATAAAATTCTTTCTGTAGTTCTTTTTGGCGCTTGACACCCACGCCTTGGTCTTCCATCTTATGAACATGCTGATGCCGCGGGTCCATTCGTCGCAGCAGAAGCCAATCCATACTCCAAGCAGTCCCATATCCATGTATAGAGCAAGAAAGCACCCTACCGGTATACTTATGCCCCACATGGAGATTATTGCCATTACTACCGGGAATCTGGTATCACCTACCGCTCTTAATGAATTGATGATGATAATATTCAGAATACGCCCAGGCTCCATAAATGCCGAAAGCAGAAATATCGGAGTTGCCATGGCAATTACTTCTTTGCTGTCTGTGAACAGGGAGAATACGAGTTTTCCAAGTCCTAAAGGAATGCAGGCTGCCAGCACTACGGTGTATACCATGCAGATTTTCACTGAACGCATCAGCTGTCTGTCAGCAAGATCCAGCTTCATGGCTCCTGCATAGTGGGCAACCAGGATTTCAGTTCCCAGCGCCATGGCATCAGCAAACAGCATCATAATCATGCACATCTGAAAATAAATACCGTGGGTTGCCAGCGAGATTGCCCCCAGCGAGGCAATTACTGCAGTCATCAGCATATACTGCCCATGCCAGGACAGGTTTTCACCGGCACCAGGAAGGCCGATATTTAAAATCTGATACAGAATTTTTTTCTTGAATACAAAAATAAACCTAGGAACAATTCTGACTTTGGTACGTTTTAAAACCAGATATAAAAATACGAAAACAGCTGCCACTCTGCCCATTACAGTACTGATTGCAACACCTTCAACTCCTAATATTGGCGCCCCCATAAAGCCGAACAGGAACATGCAGTTTCCTATAACGGTGACAAGGTTTATAAGCACAGCCACATACATAGAATCGCGCGTGCACTCATGAGCTCTCAAGATCTGAGCGCCGCACAGGCAGAGCGCTTCAGGAAGAAAGCTCAAGGCAATGATTCTTAAATAACCTTCTGAGCTGTCTGCAATCTCCAGAGGAACCTGCATAAGTTCGACAATAAAGGGAGAAAAGCAGAAGACACATAAAGAAACGACCAGTCCCCAGATTATGTTCAGCCCCAGAGCCATATGAACAACTCTGCGCACTATGGATTTGTTACCGTTTCCCAGCGCCTGTGCGCTCACAACACAGACACCGATGTTTATGAAATTGAAAAGTATCAGTCCCAGATCGAAAATCTGATTGCCTACAGTAAGCTCAGCCACTGATTCTACTGACACCATGCCAACCATAGCCATATTTATCATGAGGGTCGCAAAGTGCAGTCCTATATCAATAAATATCGGCCAGCTTATGCTGAATAGCGATTTGGTAACGATACCTCTGTCGCTATTGTCTATTCTGTTCTTAGGCTTTGTATTCATCTTAGTTTTAGTTGTCGTATTCTGCCTATTGCATACGTAAATGCCTCAGCACTGCTGAGGCATATTCTGATAATTATAAGAATTAAACGATTTTGGAAAGGAAGTCCTGAGTACGTTTTTCCTTAGGATGGTTGAACACTTCTTCTGGTGTTCCCTGCTCTATGATGTTGCCTTCATCAACAAAAAGCACCCTGTCGGCAACCTGCTTGGCAAAGCCCATTTCATGAGTTACGCACATCATGGTCATGCCGCTTTTTGCTAGTACTTTCATAACGTCGAGCACATCATTGACCATCTCAGGATCCAGGGCTGATGTCGGTTCATCAAACAGCATGATTTTTGGTTTCATAGCAAGTGCTCTTGCTATGGCAACTCGCTGCTGCTGACCGCCTGAAAGCTGATCAGGATAGGAGCTGGCTTTTTCTTTCAGACCAACCTTTTCTAGAAGCTCTAAAGCTTCCTTTTCAGCAACTTCCTTGGTTTTACCGCGCACCTTGATTGGAGCCAGGGTGATGTTGTCAAGGACAGTCATGTGAGGAAACAGATTGAAGTGCTGGAATACCATTCCAACTTCTGCTCTGACTTCATTTAAATTTGTGGTATCAGTTATGGTACGGCCGGCTATGGTAATGCTGCCGGAAGTCGGGATTTCAAGATAGTTTACACAGCGCAGCAGCGTACTTTTTCCAGATCCTGAAGGACCTATGACTACCACTACCTCTTTCTCGGCAACGTCCAGATTAACGCCTTTGAGAATCTCGTTATTACCGTAACTTTTATGCAGGTTTCTTATCTTTATCATGGTATCTTAGCTCTTCTTCTTGCCATTGAATTTCTTTTCAGTGAAAGCCACGAAACGACTTATAGAAAGAGTCATTACTAGGTAGATAACCGCCACTGCAGACCAGATCTCCAGTGATCCGTAGGTTGAGGCAATAATGAGCTGACCTTTACGGGTAAGTTCTTCAAATCCGATCACGGAAACCAAGGATGAATCCTTGAGCATGGCAATAAACTCGTTGCCAAGCTGAGGAATGATTCTTCTGAAGGCCTGCGGAATGATAATGTGGGTCATGGTCTGTGTCCAGGTAAGACCTAAAGATCTTCCGGCCTCCATCTGCCCCTTGTCGATTGACTGAATTCCCGAACGGAAGATTTCAGCAACATAGGCACCGGAGTTAATGGAACAGGCTGTAACTGCAGCCACAAACGGCTCAATTCTTGTTCCTAAAACTGTAGGCAGAGCAAAGTAAATAATAAATATCTGCACCAGAAGAGGAGTTCCACGAATAAAGTCCACATATACTTTTGATGGAATTCTCAGCCAGCTGTATCTTGAAAGTTCAGCTATACCTACAAATAAACCAATGAGCACGCCACAGGTTACAGAGACTGCGGTTATTTCAATGGTCACCAAAGCTCCCAGCCCCAGCAGAGGAAGAGAGTTCCAGATCAGATCTAAATCAAAATCAAACGGCATACTAGTAATTACAAAAAAATAGACACCCTACAAGCGTCCATACTTTAACGAAAAAGCCATAACTCTTGTACAGTAGTTATGGCACTGCTTGAAAAAAACTATGGTCAGAAACGAAAAGACGCTTTAGCCGGCTGAATTATACCATAGCAACGGCCTGGCTTATTTAATAAATAAACTATAATTTTT
>DMTG01000270.1 GCA_003477345.1 Succinivibrionaceae bacterium
TTTAACTAAAAATCCCAGTTTTTTTAAAATTTCCGGGTATTTTTTTAAAAAATTAATAATTTTTTTATCAATTTTTATAGAAAACGGCATGGCCAGCTTTATAGTTTCAACGATGCTCTGCTGAAATTTGGTAATGTAGCAGTCTGCCTCATAAATCTGCCTGGCTTTGGGCAGATTCAGAATAAAAAAGCGGTCATTTTTACTAATTAGCAGAGATTTTGCCGAGATCTCGGCTAAAACTCCGAATTCCTGACTGGTCTTCAGAATTTTATGAGGACTGACTAAATCCGCCCCGTCAGTTATATTCTCGGCACTAATGGATTCTCCGAAGCTACGCTGCATACTCTGCCGCTCATCCTGACTGACTGGGGCCTTGATGTAGCCTGATACCGCTCGTGCTGGTCTGCTTTGCTGAGATCCGCCATCATGAGGGCTGCCCTGCTCCGAATCCATAAAGCCCTGCTTTTCTGATATGCTGCCGATATCGGAAAAGAACCCGGCACCTGATGGGTAGGCCTGCTGAGGCTCAGCCTGAGCTGCAGGCGAAATACTGCTGAGCCCGGTCCCAGACTTTGATACTGCGCTGCCGGAACTATTGTCAGCAGGCGGATTTAGGTGCTCACCTGCCAGGGATTCTTCCTTGTCCTTTAAAGGAGCGCTGTCCTGACTCTGATAGACCTGCGCCTCTCCGACTCCGGCGCGCTGCAGAGTGTCCTGCAGAGTCTGCACTATGATGTCATGCACCACTCTAGCATCATGAAAACGTACTTCATCTTTTCTAGGATGCACATTCACATCCACTTCTGAAGGGTCGCAAGATAAATACAGTACGCAGCGTACCTGTCTTGATTCCTTAAGGATGCCGAAAAATGCCTCTTTAATCGCGTGAATCACAATCTTGTCGGCAATCGGACGATTATTCAAAAACAGATAGATGCGCTCCTGCACGGTCTCATAGGATAACGGCGGCGGCAGCAGCATGCCTGATATTTTTAAAAGCGGTGACTCTCCTCTGACTGCGATGCCGTCTTTTTCATAGTCTCCGCCTATAAGTTTGCCAAGGCGCCGCATCCTCAAAGACAGATCATCAGAAACCCCTTTGACCTTTACTAAAGAGCGGCCGTCGGATACCAGTTCAAAACCGACTTCAGGATGCGCCAGCGCACAGCGGACAAAAACATCTTTTATCCTGAGCATTTCGGTTTTATCGGCCTTAAGGAAACGGCGTCTTGCCGGTGTGTTAAAAAACAGCTCGCGTACTTCTACAGTAGTGCCGTTAGGATGAGCCGCCGGCGCCACGATAGCGTCCTGGGCAGGACCTTCTACCTCGACGCTGTAGCCGTTGACTTCATCAGGGGTTTTGGAGGTGAGAGTAAGTTTTGATACCGCAGCAATGGAAGCTAAAGCCTCTCCTCTGAACCCGAGAGTCATAATACAACTGAGATCTTCTGCTGTGGCGATTTTGGAGGTGGCATGCGGAGCCAGAGCCAGCGGAAGCTCGTCTGCCGGGATTCCGCAGCCGTTGTCGCGTACTCTCATCATTACTCTGCCGGCGCTTTCAACCTCGCAGACAATACTGTCTCCTCCGGCATCGACCGCATTCTCTAAAAGCTCCTTGATGACGGATGCCTGTCGCTCTACTACCTCGCCTGCAGCTATCTGATTTGCCAGCTGCACCGACAATTTTCTAATGGTCATTTTGGTATATACAGACTCTGCCCTACATGAACCACATCGCTCTTAAGACTATTGGCTTTTTTAATTGCAGATACGCTGCTGCCGTACTGCTTGGCGATCTTGGACAGAGAATCTCCCTTCTTGACAGTAATGGTCTTTCCGCCTGACTTAGAGCGCATCTCTGACTCCCAGCGAGACTGGATTCTTTTGGCCGGGTATTTCTTATAGTAGGAAAGTATGCCCTCATATATTCTATAGGCAATCTGTTTCTGGTAATTTGGCTGGCTTAGCTGTTTTTCTTCCGCCCGGTTTGACAGGTACCCGGTCTCAATCAGCAGCGAAGGAATATCCGGGGCCTTGAGTACAGCAAGCGACGCATGAATCGGGCTGGTTTTTCTCAAGTGCGTGAATTTTCCTAAGGAATCCAGGATTTCATCTGCAAGAAGATAGCCGTCAGACCTTGAGGAAGAGGACGACATATCCAGAATCGTTGCCGCAAGATAAGGATTGGAAGGATCACTGGAGATCACATCACCGGCGCCGCCTATTAGCTTTTTCTGCTTGTTGTCTCTTAAGATCTTGCCGTTTTCTCTTTCAGCGCGATTATTAGACAGCACCCAGACACTGGCGCCGCGGGCTGAGGAGCTGTTGGAGGCGACCGAATCCGCATGAATTGAGATAAGCACATCCGCCTTGTTGCGCCGGGCAATTTCAGAACGCTGATTGAGCTCAATAAAGCGATCGGAATTTCTGGTCATGACGACCTTAAACTGCTTGTTGGATCTTATATAGCGGGCTAAATCCTGCGCTATTGCCAGAGTAACCTTTTTTTCTTTTACGCCTGACTTGCCAATTGCACCAGGATCTTTGCCTCCGTGTCCAGGATCAAGAGCAATAACGAATGGTCGTGCGACCGGAACAACTGCCTCCTGCGGCTCAGGAGGGCTTGCTGTGGTATCGGCAGAACCGGCTGCAGCCCTGTGTGAACTGTCAGCCGATGCCTTGTTTTCCTTCTCGGCCTGGACATCTCGCTTCTGCTGTCTTGCATAACGCGCTCTGAGCTCTTTTAACTTCAGATCATATTCTTTGGCCTGCTGACGGTTCATAGTTCGAATACCGTCTTTTCCTTCCGTGCTGTAGAGCATGAAGAGCTCTCGCTCTTGAGACGCCAGAGATGAATTGGATTCATTCTGCGCAGGTTTAGTTTCTGAATAATTTGATTCTTTATTGGAAGTCTTAGACTCAGGAGCCGCGGCGGCATGAGGGAAATCCATTACCAGCCGGTAATCAGTATTTTTGCCCTGCGGGTTTAAAACGAATACGGTCGGATCTGCGCGGCTGTCAGAGTAAAAAATATAGCGAACGTCTTTGTTTTCTATTTTGCGCTCGACTTTGGAAACAGTACTTTTTTTACTCAGCTTAACTCCCTGTGGAGAGCTTTCAGGATCGTTAAGAGATTTTATTCTGACAATAAAAATTCCGCCCTGGTTCTGTTTTGCTGTCGCATAGGCAGGGCGTCTGTCCAAATCAATTACAATGCGGGTTTTATCATTGTTGGAATATGCCCGCATGCCTTTAATCTGAAGTGCCAGGGCCTGTTCACTGCAAAAAAGGCCCAGCGCGAGAATAAAGCCCAGCAGGCTGACGATAAACTTGAAATTAAACTTCATTAAACTCGTTTTGAATCTGGTCGAATTCTTTTTCTGTCAATAGATCTGATTCTATCACAACACTTCTTTCATTTTTACCATAAGCAAAACAGATGGTAATATCTGCCTTAGGAAGTCTTCCTTCAGCCTTTGAAGGCCATTCAACCAGGCAG
>DMTG01000176.1 GCA_003477345.1 Succinivibrionaceae bacterium
TCTATATTGAGGGAATCGAAGGTTAAAACTTCAGCTTTGCTCTGCAGCTGTCCGCTGATACCGGCCTTGTACAGCTTTCCTCCGTATTCAAAAGATCTTTCTCCCTTAGGGTATCCGAAGGCCAGAGCCATAAGCTCGCCGAGAAATGCCAGATCGGCTCTGCCGTCTACTGCCAGCAGACGCCATAGTTCAGCATCTTTTAAAGTTACTTTTAATAAATACTGCATTATTGAGAAACTCTAGAAATTAAAATGTCATCACTTTCAAATTCACCTGCATCATCCACGGCTGTTTTTTCATCAGCAAAAAGCGCATCAAGATGCAGACAGTTAAGTTTTAAGATAGGCAAGTTTCTTGCTCTTGCCGCAATTTTAATATATTGCCGGTATTTTTCGTAGTCCGGACCAGTTGCAAACGGTCTTAACGCAGTAACCGCCTTCACTCCGTATAAGAGCAGACTGTCATCCCTGTCGTCAAACACCCCGGTTTCCAGTATTTCAAGCCTTCTTTCTCCTTTGTCCATATACATAGGGTTAAAAAGGAACTCTTCATTGTCAGGCTCTGCCACCTCGTCGATATATTTTTTAGCACAGTAGCTGAATGCCAGAACAGGATAATAATGTCGGCCTTTGGAAATAAGTGCATCAGAAATTCCGAACTTGTTCCAGAAGCCGTTTTCAAGACTGATGCAGAAGATTTCCTGCTCAAGCTCCGTCTCCCCGCCTCTCAGGGCAGCATAGCAGTTTTTAAGCAGTTCAACGGTCTTTAAATTATTTTTATCATTAGTCGTCTTGATTCTTGAGACATAATTTTTCAGCTGGATAAGAGAATTATTGATGCTAGGCAGATAGGAAATCTCCGAATCCAGATCAAAATTTGAATTATAGAAATAGGACAGATCATCAAAGGCTGAATTATTGCCGATGGAATAGGATTTTCTTATCCAGTACATACTCATATACTGATCACAAGGCAGAATTCCTGAATCGTCATAGAGTACCGCCATTACCGAGCAGGCGCTCCAGCTTGTATCTGCCAAAGCCTCCAGCTCTTCGATTGCCTTCATAAAAGGCAGCGGATTATAGCTTTTGTCAGCTCTTCTGTCTGCCAGCTCCTTTATCGCAGGCGGATAGGCATAATGCGCGGCATAACGCAGATAGGTATAGGCAAGAGAGGGGCTTGTATCTTTCAAAGCCTGATACAGAACAAAGTTGGCAAACTCAATTCCGTATTCTTTAGCAAGTCTGGCTTTCTGAACAGCAAGCTCAGTCTTACCTTCTGCAATATCGAGTTTCGCATCTTCAAAAATTGCATAGCCGTTGCCTGAGGCCGCAGCCATTTTTATTATTTTACGGCTGTTTCTCTGCTTCGAACCTACCAGAACCTTAGCTATGGTGGAGCTGGTGATTTTATCTAAATCAACGTTCAAAAGGTGCTCTAAGATCTTTAAATCCTCAGTACTGTCAAATTTAAAGGCCTTGCTGTTTACAAATGCTGATTCACAGTTTATATCGTGCACCTGAAGGCCAGGCTCGAGCAACTTTCTGATGATGGCGTCATCCGTAAGCTCACGGGCGTTCTTGATAATATTGAGCTTCTCCAGGTTTTCCTTGAAGCTTGACTTAAATATGTCAGATACAATTCTATAAAACTCTGCCGCTGTAGCCAGAAGCTGCATGTTCTCAGGATAGCGCTTGAGCATAGTCGTAAGTTCCACAGCCATAATGTCAAATTCAGAGAAAAGCTCGCCCTGCGTTGCTCTTTCTGAATAATCCTCGCTCAGAGCAAATTTCATAAGTTCGACAATTGAACTCATCAGATCAACACTGAAATATGCCTTATGGCCGTTATAGGTATACTCATCCATTAGAAAATGCTGCCAGTCAGCTTTAATTGCTCTGACATTATCCTCATGGGAAGTTTCACATAAATAGGCGTTTAGCAGGGCCACTATGCTGTCGTAAACCGACACAATCTCAGAAGATCCCGGCAGTTCGCTGAATATCGCAAGATAGGCAAGCATGGCTCTAGGCTCGCCTACCGCCGCAGCATAAACGATCCACTGATAGGCCTTCTTGCGGTCACAGGGAAGATTATTGCCTCTGTAATAGCTCATGGCGATTCTGTAGGCCGCAATCGGGGTGACTCCTCTTATTACTATGTCCTCTTCTAAAGGCACATCTCTATAGAGATTATTAAGAAGCTCCACAAACAGGCCTGAAATTGCACCGGTTACTGCAGAAGACATTTCCGAGGATTCGATTTCCAGAGAATTTGGCTCATAAGGATACAGTTCATCGGTTCTTTTATATATGTAATCGACTATGTAGAGTATAAAGAAATCAAAATAGTAAATTGGATAGATATGATCATCTTTGATACTGAATTTTATTTTGTCTGTTTTTTCTGTAAGTTCATTGATAAATTCATCTATCTTGACATTTCCTTTGCCGGAAATAATCCTTTCGATCTGACTTCTTACGGATTTGTCCGACTTCTTTAAAATTACTGCTATCTGACCAAAAGCATAATCGTCAACCAGTCCCATAAGCTGTTTTTCGGCATACTTATTCCCCATCTGCATGTCTACATAGCACCAGTACTCAAAATCATCCAGAGACATGCTGTTATAGTCATCAGCTCTTGATTCCATGACAGCAGACTGATAATCATTTATTCTCGAAAGCGTACGCTTAACAGAAAATCCGCCTTTCGCCTCTGCATTGCCTAAAAGAGCGTTTTCAAAGCGCTTAAGCTTGTTTTTTACACTTGCTGCTGATTTTTCTTTCTTCATAAATATTATTAAACCTAACTTAATGCAGGATTTTATAAGGCGTATGTCTGTTATTTTACAAAAGCGTTACCAGACATTAGCTTTTATTATCCTGGTCTGCCGTCTTTGCGGTTATCAGACAAGTCCTCAGAAAACAGCTGTTCTTCTCCAAGCTGAGACGTAGGCAGATCCTCCTGCGTAGTATCTCTACGTAACCTGATCTGTTTTATCTGTTCCTTTACAGCATAAAAAAGCTTCAGACAAGAGGCTACCAGATAATATAAAAATATTCCCCAGATTAACATTATTAAGAATATGGCGGTTATGCTGAATACTCCCAGCTCCAGAGATACGCCTGATATTCTAATTTTACTTGATAGATATTTAAAAAAGTCAGGCAGTCCCTGCTCTTTTTGAAGATCGCTGTTATTTTCCAGGGTATAGCTGTTATCCTGCTCCCTGTCTTCATTTTTTATGAAACTGAATTTTTCTGAATATTTTTTCAGTGCAGGTGAGAGCAGCAAATCATATCTCATATCAAGTTCATAGGATTTTTCTAGAATGACTGAGGTCAGATCACTTGCTATGAATTTTTTACCTACTACGGACGAGGCGCTGCAGGACAGCATAAGAGTAACAATCAGTGATGAAACTACTGCTCTTACAATATAGCTGCCTTTGCTCATCACCGGTCCTAAAATTTACTGATACGATTAGCGCTGAAAATTCAGAATTCTTTTCACTGTAACTCTCAGATTAGGCCGGGTTACCGTACCCAGAACAGGAGCGCCAGTGTTCTATTGCTCTTTACATATTTATTAACCAATAGAAATTACTGTAAATTTATTTTAGCAAATTTACTCTGGCGCTGTCTGGAAAATCACGCTTTTTTGAATATATGCAAGTTTAGAGATGAGACAGGCAGGATAAATATGGATAACAGAGTTACTGCCTTACTGCAGCAGCTGCAGGATGATGTTTTTCTGCTGGGAGACTCTTGCTAGCATGCTGGCAGCTACCTGCTGCAGTATTGACTGTGCTGAAAGATTGGAGGCTTCCTCTACATAGTCAGTATCCCTGATTCTTGCACGGGCATCTGACATATTGGTTCTTGTCACCTCGTTGAGTCTTATAACTGACTCAAGGCGATTCTGTATAGCTCCCATATCAGCCTGTTTACTGCTGACGGCACTGATGAATTTATCTATCTGCCCAAGAGTAGTCTCTGAACTTTCAGCTGTAGACAGCGCAAATCTGAAAATTCCATCGGCATCTTCAATATAACCTTTGGTTCCGCCGTCAGTGACATTAACTAAAGAGGCAATTCCTCGCAGAGAGAAACCTGCTGACAGTCCGGTAATAGAAACAGTATCCCCTGCATGGGCTCCAACCTGCAGTTTGATTCGCCCCTGACTGTCAAACATCTTGCGGCCCTGATCATCTACTCCACAGAGAATTTTAGCTCCAGCAAAGGTGGTTCTGCAGGCAATTCTGGTGATCTCCTGACACAGCTGACTTGCCTCCTTGCTTAAGGCCACGCGATCATCTGTTGTATTAGTGCCGTTTGCAGACTGCACAGCGAGAGTTCTGATGCGCTGCAGCATATTTTTTACTTCATCTAAGGCACCATCGA
>DMTG01000011.1 GCA_003477345.1 Succinivibrionaceae bacterium
TATTTTGTTACATCGTTACTGGTCTTTTTCAGGTCTACGTATGTAGCTGCCAGAGATCTGTGGCGTACCTGAACCAGATAGCCTCTTGATTTGAAGCGATCATAAAGATTCTGCGCTATATAAACGCTTCTGTGAAAGCCTCCGGTACACCCGATAGCTACAGTTAAGTAACTTCTATTGCTGCTTTCGATGTTATTTATCCAGCGCATGAGTAGTTCGTCAATCTGTTCAATAAATACACCTACTTCTGGATATTTGCTGAAGAATTTCTTTACTGGCTCCTCTAAGCCGCTATGTGTTCTTAAGTTAACCTCCCAGAAAGGATTAGGAAGGAATCTTGAATCAAAAACAAAATCAGCGTCTTTTGCTATTCCGTCTTTAAAGCCGAAGGACTCAAAAATTATTATGAGCTGCTTTTCTGGTGAGCCCTGTATGGTAGCAACTATCTGTTTTGAAAGATCATGCAGTGAAAGATTGGTTGTATCGACTCTCAGATCTGCAACTGAGGCAATCTGTTTGAGAATGATAGATTCTTTATTTATAGCTTCATTAAGAGAAAGTTTGCCTTTAGACAGAGGATGTAATCTTCTGGTTTCTGAGTAGCGCTTAATCAGTATGGAGTCATCGGCATCAAGATAGATTATGGTGCTTTTTATATTTTTGTCTGCTTTGGTATTTTTGTAGATTATTCGAAGATCTGAAGGATTGCTAGGTAGATTTCTGATATCAAGACTAACTGCAAGCTTTGGATAGTGCTCTTTTGCAAGTTCTATCAGCTGTCCTAAGAATACAACAGGTAAATTGTCTATGCAGTAGAAACCAAGATCTTCTAGCGCTTTAATAGCAACAGATTTTCCTGAACCAGAACGCCCTGAAACAACTACCAGTTCTAATTTTACAGACATAACCTGCACTCCACAAAACATTCTGAAGTTATATGTTTTTATTCTAAAAAAAGATTATTCTTCAATGGATTTTTCGTCAATACCTTGCTCTTCAGTATCAGGCTTGGGATCTTCTTTGGACAGCATATCATCTATTTTATTGATTATCTGATTTAGCTTGTTTATTTCATTGCGCGCTAATCTCATGGCATTAAGTAAATCAGAACTTGAAAGAATCTGAGAAAGCTTTTTGAGCATCATCTCGACGTCAGAATATTTCTGATCCTTGGATATAAAAAAGGCAAAAGCTATATCAATGTGCTGAGGAGTGGCATCTATGGAATTAAAGGATATGGGTTTATTTAAGATACTTAGAATGGCGCAGGATTTGTTTTCTTCAGAATTTATTGCGGCATGAGGTAATGCAATTCCATCAAAAAGAATAGTACTGCCTAGCTTTTCTCTGTTGTCTAGAGATTTTATAAGTTTTTCTTGCGGAATAGACAGCTCCTGGCTGGCAGTTTCTGCAATTTCTTCAAAAAGGCGCTTTTTGCTGAAACAAAATAAAGGGGACAGTATTAAAGTTTTAGGCAGAATCTTCAAAACAGTATCTCTAACTTAAAGTAAAATGCCCTGCAACAACAGGGCATTTAATAAATTTATATAAGTGAATTATTCTTTTTTAAGCTTTTCTTTGTATTTTACAAGCTGGCGATCTACTTTATCAATAAGTGCATCTATTGCAGGGTACATATCCTCCGCAGTAGCTTCAGCATGAAGATTTCCTCCTGCTACAGCTAAATCTGCTTTTGCTATGTGGCTTAACTTGTCCACAGTAAGTGTCACATTTAACGAAGTGATTAAATCTCCCTTTCTTTCAAGTCGCTTGAACTTGTCGTTTACATAGTCTTTTAAAGAGTCTGTGAGTTTTAATCCCACTCCCTGGATGTTTATTTGCATATACACTTCCTTAGTTCAATGTGTTATCGAACAAATGAAAAGCACCAAAATTTCCATAACTTGCAATTTTATAATATTGTGAAAAATAGAAATTTTAAAGATAAAAAAGTAACAAATATGGGCGATGTCGCGAAATTAGAAAAAACACCTGTTATTAAGTGGTAAAAGTTTTCAAAAAGAATTTAGCTTATTTCCTACACAAGGCGTTTTCTCTGAGAAGACGAAGCAATGCCTATAGACTCTCTATATTTAGCAATAGTTCTTCTTGCGACTACTATGCCTTCTTTATTAAGCATATCTGCAAGCAGGCTATCTGAATATGGCTTTCTTGGATTTTCTTTTGAAATCAGTTCTTTGATGCGGGCTCTGATAGCTTTTGATGATGCGGCATCACCAGATTCTGTGCTGACACTGGAAGAAAAGAAGTATTTTAGTTCGTAGGTTCCTCTTGGTGTATGGATGTACTTTTCTGTTGTAACTCTTGAAACAGTAGATTCATGCATGTTTACTTCAGTAGCAACATCATTCAGAACCATTGGATGCATGGCGCTCTCGCCGTAAAGCATGAATTCCTTCTGATGAGAGACGATACATTTTGCGACTTTAAGAAGAGTATCGTTTCTTTTGGCCAGACTCTGTATGAACCAGTTAGCTTCTTGCAGATTGGATTTAAAGAAATTTTTATCGCGCTCATTGGTGGCGCTGTTGGCTAGATTTTTATAATGATTGTTCAGGCGGACATTAGGTACTGAAAAAGGATTAAGCTCGACATCAAAATCGCCGTCTTCGGTTTTTATCACCTTGATATCCGGAATAATGTAATCAGATTTTTCATGGATGGCAAAATGTCCTGGCCTTGGATTTAATTTGGTAATCAGGTCAACGGCTGCTTTTAATTCTTTTTCCTTTACGCTTAGTCTTTGACAGAGAGTTCTGTAATCTCTATTGCTCAGCAGATTTAAGTGGTTCTTTACAATGGACTTTGCAAGATCAAGATATTCAGTATTTTCATCAAGAGCGTCTAACTGTATGCTTAGACATTCCTGTACATTTCTCGAGCCGACAGCAATTGGATCGTAATGCTGAATCAGCTTTAATACGGTGCTTATATCTTCTTCTGTAACTGTAGGATATTCAGGTTTTACAGTTTCAAGAATACTTGATAGTGGTTCTGTTAAGTAACCAGAGTCATTGATACTGTCGATAATGATTTCTGCTATCAGCTTGTCTGCCCCTGTCAGAGGAGAGAGATCTAACTGCCAGAATAAATGATCCTGAAGGGTTTCTGAAGTTTCTCCTTCGTATACACTATCAGAATCTATTGAGTAGCTTTTACCCTGTCTCAGTCCGGCAGAATACTGGTCATGCAGCTCAGAGTCAGCTTTTTGTTTTGATATGGATGGAGAATCTACAGTAATGTCTTTCTGGCTATCAAAGCCGTCTATATCTAATGACTTTACGGAACAGTCATTATCGAAGGGATCAAACTCGCTGCTTTGATCTCGGGTGATTTCTTTTTCTGCTAGAGTTTCTAAGGATTCCAGGTTGGGATTGTCTAGTTTTTCATCCATTTCCAGTAACGGATTCTGCTCTACAATCTGCTGAATTTCCTGCTGCAGTTCTATGGTAGATAGCTGCAGCAGCTTTATCGCCTGCTGCAGTTGAGGAGTCATGGCAAGAGAAACAGTCTGTGCTTGTCTAAGCTGTAAAGAATTTTTAATCCCTGCCATATAGATAATTCTCCGTGATGTTTATAAAGTAAAGTTTTCTCCAAGATAAACATTCTTTACTTTATCATTATTAAGAATGTCGGTTGCTGTGCCCTGAGCTATCAGTTCTCCGCTATTTACAATATAAGCCTTTTCACACACATCTAGTGTCTCTCTGACGTTATGATCTGTGATCAAAATGCCGATTCCTCGATTTTTTAAGTGCTGAATGATGTTTTTAATTTCCGATACAGAAATTGGATCAACACCAGCGAAAGGTTCATCTAACAATATGAACTTAGGGGAAGCTGCAAGCGCTCTGGCTATCTCTACTCGGCGTCTTTCTCCGCCTGAAAGAGAAATACCGGTGTTATCTTTCAGATGAGAAATACTGAACTCTTCAAGCAGATCATTTACTCTTTTCTGCATTTCTGCGTGAGAGAGCTCTTTCTGGAGCTGAACTACTCCCATTAAATTATCGTATACGGATAGTTTTCTAAAAATAGAATTTTCCTGAGGCAGATATCCTACGCCGGCACGAGCTCGTAAATGCATTGGAAGATGAGTAATATCCTGATCGTCCAAAGTTACTTTTCCGTTTTCTGTAGAAATAATTCCAACAATCATATAAAAAGATGTTGTTTTGCCGGCCCCGTTAGGACCTAATAAACCTACAATTGATCCACTTTTTACACTGATGCTTACGTCTTTTACAACAACTCTTTTTTTATAAGTCTTTTTTAAGTGGTGTGCTTTTAGTTCGCTCATAAGATAGATAAACTCTGATTACAGAAGTAATTTTATATTTTTAAAGTTTTTTAGTTCTTAGGCTGTTCAGTTTCAGCAGCAGGAGCCTTTTCTGTATTCTTATCTCTCATCTGAGATGGAATAAAGGTACTGTGAACTCTGCCGCCTCTGCTGGCATTTGTAGTTGCCTTGATACGCCTGGATTGCAGGTTGTATTCTATTTTTTCGCCATTAACGTGGGAGTCATCCTGCCATACGATTGCCTTGCCAGTTAAGACAACAAGATTTTTCTGAGGATAGTAGTCAATAACAGCACTTCTTGATCTCACTATTTTGCCGTTATCCTGCTCCATCTTGAAGGTAGCCTGGTTTCCATAAGCGTGGATTTCCTTTAATTCTCCATTTTCATCTCTTAGAACTTCAGCTTTATCGGCGTGGAGTTCCATAGATCCCTGAGTGGCAACCACATTTCTTATAAAGATTGCTTTATTGCTTTCTAAATTGGCAATTTGCTCTTCAGAAGAAATGTTAACCGGCTGATCGCGATCACTTGTCAGGGCGTGGGCATTCATATTGAAAGCAATAGCGGCCACAAACAGGATTTTACTTATGTGATGGATATATGGTGACATTAGGCTTGCCTTTATATGTAACTGTATTTGCATTCAGATCTGCAGTGAACTCTGTCCCTGTAGTCTTCCATGATTGACCGTATATGGTCACTACGTCGTCTGAAGTTACCTTTTTGGTTTTGAAATTATAATCTGCTCTCAAAGGAGCTTCCGCTTTTTGAATATTGTTGTTTTTATGTAAAGGATAAATAACTATATTGTCATAAAAATGAGCAACATCATTGGTTATTATCGTAGCTTTATCACTATCTAGGTACCAAACTTGCTGTTCTGAGGCTGCCCCCTCAGTCGAACTGTCTTTCTGAGAGTCGCCATTCTTATAATCATAATGAATAAAATGAGGTTTTTCCAAATTAAAAGTTTTCTTATTATCAAAATAGGTAACTTTTTTTGAAATCAGTTCGTTTTCTATTATTCCGTTCTGGTTAAAGACTTTTCCGTGAAATCCATAGGCTATCAATGTTGGAAGATTATTGTTTGAAAGGCCTCTCTGCTGTGACGCGTTTTTTGATAAAAAATAAATAGTTACAGATGCGATGATCAGTATTGAAGATATGATGATAGATTTTTTGGTGGCACCCATAAGCCATATCACCTGAAGAAAATTATTCTAAATATGATTTTTAATAACAGTTTTTATTAAGTTAGGTCTGATTTTATCACGTTTTCTCAAATTGACCTTTAGCTTAACTGCAAAATATCTGTCATGCAGAAGCAGTGATAAAAAACAGCAAAAGATGCTATTTAATACAAATATTTTTTAAATATCTATTTGATATTTTAAATAATTATTTTTTTAAGGCAAACGACTTTACTATATCAAAACAGGTTTTGATACAATAATATATGGTTAAATTGTAGACGCATAATACGTGTAAGACCTATTCATCCACTAATCTCAGCAGTCGGTCCTGTGTGGATGAGTAACCAAAATCTTCTAACCTATGGTGCGTAGTCTTAGCCACATAAGCGACTGTGTTAAGCAGATTAATTCTCAGGTGTTGCATGGACTACTGCTCTAAGATCAGTGAATTAGCATTTCGTGGTACGGATGCAGTACTGGCAGACAAAACTCTTATTTACTATAGAGTACTATAGAGAGGTTTTAGTCTTCTGCTTTTGCAGGAGAAGAAATTTATGTTCTGAGCTAAGAGACTGCGTTTGCAGTTTCGTCTCAGAGCAGCAGGTGACATAGATATCCGCTGTTAGACATAGCAAAAGAACTGCTTATGTCAGATTTTAGAATGTTAAGCTATTATCTATGAGAAAAAATTATTTATACGAAAAAAGAAAGGTAGCGTAAGAGCAATTTCTACCTCTGTAAGGAACGTGGGAACCTTGCCCTAGAATTTTTATGACGACAGATAACATTATAGAAATAAAAGATCTTTTTTTTTCTTATCAGGGAAGACGAATTTATAAAAATTTATCTTTGTCTGTAAAGAGAGGATCACTAACGGCTATACTGGGGCCTTCTGGAACTGGAAAAACAACATTGCTTCGTCTTATAGGTGCGCAGCTGCATCCTGATAACGGAAAGGTAATGTTTGACGGAAATGATGTAAATCAGATAAGCCGCTCAGCTCTATATCAGCTGAGAAAAAAAATGAGTATGCTTTTTCAGAGCGGTGCGCTTTTTCAAGATATGACCGTATATGAAAACATCGCTTTCCCGCTGCACGAACACACATCGCTGCCTGAAGAAATAATAAGAGATGTCGTGTTAATGAAACTCGAAGCTGTAGGTATGCGCGGGGCAGTAGATCTTTACCCAAGTGAGCTTTCTGGAGGAATGTCCAGAAGAGCAGCTCTAGCAAGAGCTATAGCCCTGGATCCGTCTCTTATAATGTACGACGAACCTTTTGTAGGACAGGATCCTATTACCAAAGGCGTTTTAGTTAAGCTAATAGCAGATTTGAATGCATCTTTAGGGATAACTTCTGTCGTAGTTACTCATGATGTGCAGGAGATAATGCAGATAGCTGACTATTTATATATCCTCGCTGATGGAAAGGTTATGGGACAGGGAACACCGGAAGAAATCCACAACACCGCAGATCCTAGAATAAAACAGTTTATTTCAGGAAATTTTGACGGTCCGTATTCTTTTCATATGAAGGACAGCAGTTCTTATTTAGACGAGCTTTAATTATTTATGATTAACATTTTTGGATTTTTAGGCCGATACGCAATCAAAAAATTAACTGCGTTAGGCAGATCAAGCATTATGCTTTTTAATGCAATAGTAGGTAAGCCTAATATTTCGAAAAATTTTCCTTTAGTTATAAAGGAGATAGATTTTATCGGAGTTCAGTCAGTAATCATTATTATTGTTTCTGGACTGTTCATAGGCATGGTGCTTGGACTGCAGGGTTTTAATATTCTAAAGAACTTTATGGCAACAGGATCATTAGGCGCCTTAGTATCACTTGCTATAATTAGAGAATTAGGGCCAGTAGTTGCTGCTTTGCTGTATGCGGGGCGCGCAGGATCTGCACTGACTGCAGAAATAGGTCAGTTAAAAGCATCAGAACAGCTATCAGCCATGGAAATGATGGCTGTAGACCCTTTAAGAAGAGTAATTGCTCCAAGATTCTGGGCCGGTCTTATCAGCATGCCTCTTTTATCCATATTATTTTGTCTTGTCGGCATCTATGGAGGAAAATTTGTCGGTGTAGATTGGCTGGGATTAGATGACGGAATTTACTGGTCAAGTATGCAGAGCAATGTAGAAATAACATCCGATATAGTACCTATGATTATCAAAGCTCTTATATTCGGAATTGTCTGCACCTGGATTGCTTTGTTTAACGGGTATGACTGCAAACCAACATCAGCAGGAATCAGTAATGCAACTACAGCAACTGTAGTTCAGTCATCATTAGCGGTATTAGGATTAGATTTCGTGCTAACAGCTTTAATGTTTTAGCGCTGCACCATAAAATTCAGGGTAATAACATATGAAATACGCAAAATCAGAAATATTGGTAGGAATTTTCGTCCTGGCTAGCATTTTTGCTGCAGTAGTCATGTCTTTGAAAGTGGCTGGACTGGTTTTAGATAGTGCTTCTGAAGCATATACAGTTCACGCAAAATTTGAAAACATTGGATCATTAAAAATGAGAGCTCCTGTCAGGATTGGCGGAGTCCTGGTTGGCAGGGTTGAGAAGATAGATTTAGATCCAGAGTCACTGTTAGCGGTAGTAGACATAGCAATTAAAAGCGAATACAACAAAATCTCTAGTGATTCAAAAGCCTCAATCTTAACTTCTGGCATTATCGGAGAGCAGTATATAGGTATAACCCCAGGCTTCTATGATGAGGACTTAGGGTCAACTTATTTAAAAGATGGAGATTTTATCCAGGACACAGGATCTGCTGTAGTTTTAGAAGATTTAATAGCAAAATTCGCCTTTGGCTCAAAGGATGATGAATCTTCTGGTGAAGCGAAAGACAGTTCCGCTCCGGTACAGGAATAATAAGTCTATATATTTGTAGACATAATGTGGTCTTTATATATCAATAAGACTTCTCTTAATAGGAGAAAAAAATGAAATTTATTAGCAAGATATTACTCATTGTTGGTTTCTTTGTGTTTACTTTGCCTTTTCAGTTCAGTGCGGCCGCCGAAAACAATCCTTATGAAATGGCAAATACAGTAGCAGGACAGACATTTTCAGAGATTAAAGCAAATAAAGATAAGCTTTCAGATAAGGCTTTTTTAAATTCTTTAATAGAGTCCAAGCTAATGCCTTATGTAGATGTCAAATATGCTGCTTATAAGGTAATGGGAACTAATTTAAAAAAGACTACCCCAAAGGAGAGAGAAGAATTCACCGAAGCTTTTGGTGCATATCTTAAAAGAGCAATTGCTGATGCAATAGGCAAATATACTGATCAGGAATTAGAGCTGAGCCCTGTTAAGAAAGTTGCAGACAATGAAAATATCGTTTCTGTTAAATTTCTTATTAAGCAGGCAGGAAAACAGGATATTGCCATGGTGCTGAAAGCCAGAAAAAATGGTAAAACAGGTGAATGGAAAGTATTTGATCTGGTTGCAGAAAATATAAGTATTTTAGATGCCAAGCAGGCAGAAATTTCACCGATTATTCATGATAAAGGCATAAAAGAAGCAATATCTGCCCTAGAAAAAAATAGTCAGCTGTCAAAATAGCCTAGTGTACAAAATGTACTAATGCAGATTGATAAAAAAGAATTTTGGTTGGGATAAAGTTTTGGAAGATATAAAAGAGCTTAACTGCCATACTGTTCCTGAATACTGGAAAAACAGGCAGTCTTTATTTCAAAATCGAGAATTGGACTTGAAGAATATTTCAGATATCGATTCTGCGGGAATTGCTTTTTTGATCCACTGGTCAAAAAGCGATCCTCAGAATAAACTGATTTTAAAAAATGTTCCTGCCAATGCTTTGAAGTTAATTAACACCTTTAACTTACAGCCTATTTTTGAAATACGCAATTAGACTATTTGAACTTAAATAAATCTATAGAGAAATTTACTGATGAAAGAACAGCATTTTGAAGGATTTGATCAGGAACCTGAAGAAGAGAGCAGAAGTGCCAGAAAAAGAGAAGCACAGGCCTTAAGGCGTCTGGTTGAAGATGTGGCAGATTTAGGCGAGCAGAGCTTCAAATCACTGGTTCTTCCTGAGGATTTAAAAACAGCAATTGTTCAGGCTCGCGGAATGAAATTAAGAAGCGACGAGCGTCGCCGTCAGCTGCAGTACGCAGCAAAAGTTCTGCGCGGCTATGAGGATACAGATTTTGACTTGTTTGCACAGGTAAAAATGCTGGGAGCCTCTTCAAAGCAGGATCCTAATGCTATGAAGCTTGAGAAAATCAGAGAAGAGCTGATAAGCAACGGGAAAATAGCTATAGATGGCTTTTGCTCGCTGATAAATGATACAGATCGTAATAAATTACGAAATCTGGTAAAAAAGGCCAGTGAAGAAAGCGCATTAGAGGCTGGAGCTCCAAAACCTGCCACCCGTTCTCTTTATAAATTTATAAAAAGTGAAATAGCGCGCGCAGGAATAGAAATTCCTGATTCCTTGCTCTGAAAATAATTTATCATATATAACAGTTTGTTATATATGATAAATTATAATATATGGATAAATGATGTCTTTTAATAAGCTAGAAAATTTTTTTCGCCAGTACCTTTTGATTGTAGCAGTAAGTACAGGCTTTACCATTGCTTGCTTTTTAGAATACACACCACTTAGTGATCCATATAAAGCAGAATTTATAAAAAACAGTCATCGTGTCTTGCCAACGCTGATCTTTTTTGTTCTTTTCTTTTCTTATGCAAAAATAAAAATCAAGGAAATGGGGCTGAGACGGTGGCACTTTATAGCGCTATTTATTCAGTTGGCAGTAAGTGTTCTCTGCGCATTATGGCTGCAGGCCAATCCCTCTTCTGAATATTTCATAATAGTAGAAAGCATACTTGTCTGTTTTATTGCGCCAACGGCAGCAGGAGCTGCGGCTATTTCCAGTAAATTAGGCGGCAATGAATCTTCAATAACCACCTATACAATACTGAGCAATTTACTGGCAGCAGTGTTTATTCCTCTGCTGTTTCCTTTATTTACTTCAAGCATGGAAGGAACATTTACTGAAAACTTTTCAATAATTCTAAATAAAGTTTTCCCTATTATCATGATCCCTCTGGCACTGGCACTTACGATTAAGGCATTTTTTAAAAAGCTGCATACCTTCCTAATTACCCGCTGCAAAGACATGTCGTTTTATCTCTGGGGCATTTCTCTAACGCTTGTTTTTGCCAATGCCATATTAAATTTCTTCAGTTCCAGTGAAAGCAATTTAATGTTGTTTATTTTGTCTATAGTAAGCTTGTTCTGTACTCTGTTTCAGTTTCTGTCAGGCAAGGCGGTTGGTCATTTAGAGGGACAGAGAGTATCGTCAGGTCAGGCACTGGGGCAGAAAAATATGGTTATAGGATTGTGGGTATCACTGTCATTCCTGTCACCAACAGCCGCAATTGCTCCTGGTGCATATGCTATCTTTCAGAATGCCTTCAACGCCTGGCAGCTGTGGTATAGAGCAAGAAAAGACAGCATACTTAAACTACAAGGAAAGCCTCCTTATAAAGAATGAGAACAGACCGCCTCAGATAAAATTTGGCGGTCTCTTTTTAGATTTCCTCTGGTTCTTCTATCTCAAAGTCAGTATTTTCATCTATAGGCATTATTCCTATCAGGATATTCTGTTCCTTTAAAAAGGATATCCAGTTTTCATTCCAGGCTTTGGCTGTTACTTTCTGCACAGCAGTATTGCTAAGAGCTGCCAGCTCTACGTATTTTTGGGCATACTCTTCATGGCACCAGACAGGGAGTACTGTCGAAATTTCTCCATCGCTGTCTTCTTTATCTTCAAGCAGAAATGGACCGTCTTCCTGTGTCAGAATATAAATCTCTTTACCTGTGTTTTGCAGCAAAATGGTTAAAAAATAAGGCTCAAGCCTTATCAGATAAGGGATGAGCCGTTTTGATTTTGCACGTATAAAATTATTCAGCTGAATTCTGGGTAAACAGTTCTAGATTCTTAACCCCAAAGATCTTTCTTAAATCCTCATCAGAATTATAGTGAT